>NZ_JBMDIX010000036.1:0-68904 GCF_057808915.1 Rhodococcus sp. FG69
CCACCAACAAGCTGATAGGCCGCGGGCCCATCCTGCACCGATAAATCTTTCCACCCACCCCCATGCGAGAGCAGGTCATATCCAGTATTAGACCCAGTTTCCCAGGCTTATCCCAGAGTGCAGGGCAGATCACCCACGTGTTACTCACCCGTTCGCCGCTCGTGTACCCCGAAAGGCCTTACCGCTCGACTTGCATGTGTTAAGCACGCCGCCAGCGTTCGTCCTGAGCCAGGATCAAACTCTCCGTAAAAGACCTGCGAAACAACAACCCCCACACAGGAGATCGCGAATCAGTCAAAGACATCAAGTCAAATCACTAGCAAAAAAACTCAACTAGCATTCAAACAACACCCGACAACAACCACCACAAGCGGATGATCGATACATCGAATGCTTTCACCAAAACAAAAAATTTCGGCACTGACATTCATCGACACACTGTTGAGTTCTCAAAGAACACGCACACACCATCGCCATGCTCTCGCATCGACTCCGGGGCTACACGCTCGTTTCCCGTGCAAGGCAATCTCGTCCTCGTCCGGGAGCGCCAGGTCGATCACCGTCTCACCGCGTGTCCCGTACCTTGCGGTTTGGGCCGGTGTCCGTGTCGCTCTGACTCGACAAAAGTTACGCCAAGAAGAACTCCTTCGCAAATCGCCTGGTCAGTGCGCCGCGTCAGTTAACAACGGGCGCTGCACGGTTTGAACCGGAGGCTTACGGTGGGTCCATGTTGCTTTCGCCGCGCTACGGGACGGGTTCTCTTGCCGATGTCGTGCCCTCGGTTCTCTCCTACTTAGGTGTCAGCTCGGAGACCGACCGACTCGGCCTGAACCTCCACGGCGCACTGAGGGTGTGTGTCCTGATGATCGATGGGCTCGGAAGCGAACAGCTCGCGGCGCACCCCGAGCACGCTCCGTTCCTGACTTCGCACACTGCAGCGCCCATTTCCGCCGGCTTCCCCAGTACGACCGCGACCAGTCTGAGTTCCCTAGGCACTGGACTGCCGCCCGGCGAACACGGAGTCGTCGGATACTCGGTCGCCATCCCGGGTCACAAGAGACTCATGAACAGTCTGCAGTGGAAGCTGCAGGGCGCCAGTTCCGACGATCTACCCCTCGAGTTGGTTCCCGAACGGTTTCAGCCGATACCGACGGCATTCGAACGCGCCCGCGATGCGGGTGTCGACGTCGTGCACATCGGTCCGTCCATGCAGAACGGATCAGGCTTGACTCGTGCGTCACTCCGCGGCGCGGAATTCCGTGCGTCGATCTCGTTGGCCGACCTCGCCGCGGAGACCACGATGGCGCTCCAGTCCGCCGGCCCCACGCTCGTGTACGCCTATCACGGAGACCTCGACCTCGTCGGGCATGTTCGAGGTCCGGATTCCCTCGCGTGGCGACTGCACCTTCGCCATGTCGATCTCATGGCCGAGTCCATCGCGGCACGGCTTCCCGACGATGGCGCACTTGTCGTAGTCGCCGACCACGGAATGGTCCAGATCGAACGCCGCTTCGACTATGACACCATCCCGGAGTTGCGAGACGGAGTTCGCTTGCTCGGCGGCGAACCACGAATGCGATACCTCTACATCCGCGACCGCAGCGTCGACGACGTCGAGGCGGCCTGGAGCGAGTTGCTGACCGGTCGCTTCACGATGGTGCGAAAAGACGATGCAATCGAACGGGGATGGTTCGGCCCGACGGTCACATCCGGCGCCTATGACCGCATCGGAGATCTCTTGGCCCTTGCCGAGGACTCCTCCGCGGTGATCAGAAGCCAAGCCGAATCGACTGCGTCGGCCTTGAACGGGCACCACGGCTCGCTGACCTCCGCCGAACTGCTCGTTCCGGCCACTGTTTTTCGACCGCATCGCTGACGATGGCCGGACTTGTCGGTACCTCGAGCTAACTTCTCTTCGATCGCGTGTTCGAATCTGCACTGAAACGGGGAAGCAATGGCGATGTTCGAGGGAACGAGTCTGGACGACGAGACCGACCGCGACTGGAGGGTGTTCTCCGCCGAGCTCGCGGATCATCTGGCGTCGGACAACTCAGGAGCGGAGACGTCCATCTCCCCCGACTTTCAACCGGACAAGTCCGTAGAGCGTGGAATGGTCATCAGTTCGACCGGCCACGGGACCTTTGTCTGCGCAGCATCCGGTCTGCAGTCACCCCCAGCGCCGTGGAAGCACTCCGGCGACATTCACACACTCGAAGAAGCCCAGGCATGGGTGGACAAATTCGCAGCAGCCATCGTGACCGAGATCCGCCATACCTGGAATGTGCCACACCCGTCGTTCCTGGCCGGTCAGGTCGAGGAGTCCCCTCGCGACGTTCAATACAGTGTCGACCCGTCGAGCCGAGCCGTTCACTCGACCGAGTCGCAACTGGCTGATTCCGTCGAGGCCGCGGTACGCGCGGTGCCGGACGTCGACGTGCACGCCTCCGGCGATGGCAGCTACCGCATCACCATGGGATCCGTTGCTGCGTACCTCTACGTAGCCAGCTCCGACGAAGTGAGAATCCACGCCCCCATCGTCGAACGAATTGCGGGCCGGACGCGTGCTGCCGAAGTAGTCGCCGACCTCAACCGTCGGTATCCACGCTTGAAGTTTCTGCTTGTGGAAGATCGTGTCCACGCCGCATTGAGCATCGACGCCAACCCGTTCCTTCCACAACACGCGGTCAATGCCGTTACGAGGTTGGCCGCATTCGTCGGAGGCGTCGACGACGCGTTCGCCAAGAACCTCGGAGGTGTCGTCGCGGCCGCGCGCTTGGCCTACGCCGACGAGGCCGACACCACGGCGGCAATAACTGAAGTAGCCGTCGACGAGGACGTGCCGGGGCAATTGATGACGCTGCTGGAGATCGACGCCCAATCCGGCGGCGCCGTCGACGCCGAAGACGTCGTCGCCGTGTGCGGAGCCGACCGCGCCAAGATCACGAGCTACGAGACGTTTTGCTCAGAACAAGCCCAGTCGTGGCGGGACTATGCACAGGAAGCACTTCAGCGGGGCGAGTCTCAGACTGCGGCCGAATGCGAAGCCGAGGCCGTGCCGTGGGATCGAATTGTCCGCGCGCTACGACAGGCATTGCGCACCGGTGGATTCGTCGACAACGCGTGACTCGCCGTCCCGGAAGACGGCGGCCGCCCCTGACCTGATCCGGTCAGGGGGTCCGCGGTCACGGTGGGTCCGCGCGGATGTCGACCGACTCGTCGAATCAGACTATGGCGACGGCATCGATTTCGACCAGCATCTCCTCACGAGGAAGACCGGTGAACACAGTTGTGCGACTGGGCAACACGTCGCCCTTCGTATGCTTGTTCACGAACTCTCCGTACGCATCGTTCATGACGGCGAAGTCTTCTCGTTTGGTGAGGTAGACGCGGAGCATCACGACATCGTCGAACGTGGCACCGCTGGCCTCCACGATCGCACGAACGTTCTCCAACGTCCGAGTGGTCTGCGCTGCAACGTCACCCGGGTACAGGTACTCGCTCGTCACCGGATCGACCGGACCTTGGCCCGATACCTGCACGAACGGCCCCTTGCGCACACCCTGCGAGAACGTGTGGGCGGGCGCGGGCGCCCCATCGGTACGGACTGCAAACTTTTCGCTCATTCTTTTCCTTTTCTACGAGGTTTCGGCCGTCTACAACTGGGTTTCACTGCCCGGCTTCCATCCGAGGTCTGCTGAAATAGCTGCCGCAACATCGACGATTTCGGGCAGCGTTCCGAGTACCTGCGCGTGATCGAGAAGCATGTCCGGTACCGACATCGACACAGCGGCGACGGTTTCGCCCGTTCCATTGCGAATCGGTACTCCCACGCAGTTCACGAACGACTCGTGCTCCTCGTGGTCCTCGGCAAAACCCTGGTCCGCTACAAGCTGCAACTCGGCGAGATAGCGCTCGGGCGTATCGATCGTCCGATCGGTGAAGCGCGAATACTCGATCCGGTGAGCGATGTCGATCTGCTCCGCTCGTGGTCTCGCCGACACCAGCACTTTGCCGACAGCTGTGCAGTGCAATGGGGCAGGTTTGCCGATCCGCGAATACATGCGGACGCTCTGCGTGGCATCGAACTTGTCGATGTACACAGCTTCGCCGGATTCGAACGTAGCTAGATGGATCGTTTGACCGGTGGAGATGTTGAGTGCAGCCAGATGTGGTCTGGCCACAGTCCTGATGTCCCTCTGCTCGAGCGCCCGGTTCGCGAGTTCGAAAAATCGAGAACCGAGGACGTACTTGTGCTCGGCGTCGTGCTGCACGAACCTGTCGGCCTCCATGGTTCGCAACAGACGAAGGACCGTCGTCTTGTGAACGTCCAGAGCAGTCGCAAGTTGATCGAGCGAACGAGTCTCCTCGCCGAGCATGCCGAGGATGACGAGGGCCCGGGACAGGCTCTGGCTCATGCCGTCACCAGATCCGTGAAGCGCACCGCATTCCACTCGGCGTCGGAAAGTCCGAGTGCTGTATCGAGTCTCGACGAACTGAGAATTTCGGCTACATCACCGTGCGCGGTGAGCGCACTTGCCGCGCACAGATGCCCGAGCCGCACACGCTTGACCGGCGAGAGGCCCTGGAGCAATCCAGCAAGGTAGCCGCCGGCGAACGCGTCACCTGCGCCGATCTTCTCCACAACGTCGAGCTTCAGGGCTGGGACATCGACGCGGGAGGAGCCGTCGAACGCAGTCACGACATGAGCGTCGTTCTTCACCACCAAGTGGTGCGGTTCGGCGAATTCAGCGCGGAGGGCCGCCGGGTCGTCGATTCCGAAGACATCGTTCGCTTCGTCGGCGCCCATCAGCACGACGTTGCTTCCACGGACGTGCTCGGCAAGGATTTGCGACGCTTCTGCAATCCTGTTGCCCCACAGCGGAGGGCGAAAGTTCAGGTCGAAGCTGACGGTCGACTCGGAGTCCAGCAAAGCTCGCGTCATCGACTCTGCGGACGGCGAGAGCGCAACCGTGATTCCCGAGAAATGAACGATCTCAGCGGCGTCGACCAACCCGGAGGGAAGATCTCCGGCCGACAACGCACTGGCCGCCGACCCTGCGCGAAAGTAGGTCATCTTGCTCTCGCCACGCGGCAGGTCTCGCCCGACACCTGTTCCTCCGCCACGTTCTTTGACATACATGCCGGTCGGTCGCGCGGGGTCGACAACCACTGCGGAGACATCGACCCCGGCGTCGTCGAGCTGTGCGAGCAAATAGCGGCCGAACCCGTCGTCACCAACCCGTGATATCCACGACGTGGACACTCCGAGCTGCGCGAGAACGCGGGCGACGTTGGCTTCGGCGCCGCCGGCCGACCGGGAGAACGATTCGGAATCTTCGAGCGCACCGGGCTCCGCTACGAGCACTACGAGCCCCTCTCCTACGCATACCGCGCGAGGCGATGAGTACAAGAGATCTCCTTCGAATGCTTGCGAGCGTGCCCTGTTGGATGCACACTACTAACCATAGACATTTTGCGCAACGCACGTTGCAAAATACGCAACGTGCATGCGCACTCAGCTTGGAGGCCTTCACCTTGATCGACTCTCGCACCATCAGTGCTCTCCGGACGCTCACGATCGGCCCGGAACACAAGTCGCTACCCCCGCAGGCGTGGGGACGGTCGATCGAGGACTTCGTTGCCGAGAAGCCGTCCGTAGACCTGTTTCAGACTCCGCTGCTGACTCTGGACGCCCGGCGGATCGACCACAACATTTCCGTGATGGCCACCTGGGCAACCGAGGCCGGGGTCGAACTTGCTCCCCACGGGAAGACCACGATGGCCCCCGCACTGTGGAAGCGACAGCTCGATTCCGGTTCGTGGGCAATCACTTTGGCGACCATCTGGCAAGTGCAGCTCGCGCGCAGCTTCGGCGTCGAACGCATCATGTTGGCGAACGCGCTGGTCGACCCGGTCGGACTGAAGTGGCTGGCACTCGAACTCGCGCATCATCCCGAGTTCGAATTCTACTGTTGGGCAGACGGTCCGGACACGATCGATGCGATGAACAGGGCCCTTACCGCCGCCGGTGCCACCAGAAAGGTCAACGTCATCGTCGAACTCGGTGGTGAACACGGCCGTACCGGCGCGCGCACCACCGTCGCCGCCCGCGCGGTCGCCGACGCGATCACCGCGTCTCCGTACCTCGCACTTGCCGGCGTCGGTGGCTACGAAGGCGCGCTCAGTCACGACCGCTCCGAGTCGGGTCTGACTGCAGTTTCCGTCTACCTCGACACCGTCGCAGACTTTCACCGCGAGCTCGATTCCGCGGGCCTCTACGGTGACCACGCCGTCGTCACCGCTGGTGGAAGTGCCTACCAAGACCTCGTCGTCGACCATCTGGCCGGTCTCGCCGACGAGAACGGAAGCCGCGGTGTCGCAACATCGGTCGTGCTGCGATCCGGGGCGTACATCATCCATGACGACGGCTTCTACTCACAGATTTCGCCGATGATTCCGACCCGATCCGAGCATCCGCTCGAGGCAGCGATGCACGGATGGGCACGGGTGGTGTCCCGGCCGGAATCGGGACTTGCTCTTCTCGACGCCGGAAAACGCGATCTCCCCTACGACGAGGGCCTACCGGTTCCGCAGTCGGTCGAGGGTGAGGTCACCGCCCTCAACGACCAACACTCGTTCCTGCGATTCCCACCCAATGACTCCACCGCGCCGATAGGAACCGTTGTTCGCCTTGGCCTCTCGCATCCATGCACAGCTTTCGACAAGTGGCGTCTCATCCCCGTGATCGACGACGCCGACTCCGACGATCCCCGCGTCGTGGACCTGATACACACCTTCTTCTAGGACGACGACATGACAATCTTGATTCGCGGCGCCGACGTCGTCGATGGAACCGGATCCCCGCGGCTGCGTCGCGATGTGCTGCTGGACGGCGGCCGCATCGCAGCTGTCACCGAAGCAGGCGTCCTCGACGGCGCCGACCGGATCATCGACATCGAACCCGGCCACGTTCTCTCCCCGGGCTTCATCGACATGCACGCGCACTCCGATCTTCGACTGCTCACCGACCCCGGCCACTTCCCCAAGATCAGTCAGGGCGTGACGACCGAAGTCATCGGACAGGATGGCATCGCGTACGCCCCCATCGACGACGCCACCCTCGACATCGTCCGTCGTCAGATAGCCGGTTGGAACGGCAACCCCTCCGACCTGGACTTTTCGTGGCGCTCCGTCGCCGAGTACCTGACGCGCCTGGATCAAGGCATCACTCCAAACGCTGCATACCTGGTGCCGCAGGGCACGCTGCGGTACTTGGCCGTCGGCGGTGATCAGCGGCCTGCGACGCTGCGTGAGATCTCGCGCATGCAGGAACTACTGGCGGAAGGTCTGAGTGAGGGCGCCGTCGGGATGTCCAGCGGCCTGACGTACACGCCTGGAATGTATGCCGACACCAGCGAGCTGCGCGCGCTGTGCGAGGTGGTCGCCGATTTCGGCGGCTTCTACGCGCCACATACACGCTCGTACGGCGCCGGCGCACTCGATGCATATCAGGAGATGTTGAACCTCGCTCGAGATACCGGATGCGCGTTGCATCTGACGCACGCGACGATGAACTTCGGCGTGAACCGTGGCCGCGCAGGTGAATTCCTCGACAAGGTCGATGCCGCGATCGCCGACGGTTGCGACGTCACGCTGGACACGTATCCCTACCTGCCAGGCGCGACCACCCTGTCCGCGCTGCTGCCCAGCTGGGCGATGTCGGGCGGACCCGATCAGGCCCTCGCGCGGATGGAAGATCCGGCGATGCGGGCTCGTATCACTGCGGACGTCGATGTGAACGGGTCCGACGGCTGCCACGGCGTCACGGTGGAGTGGGAGACGATCCAGCTCAGTGGCGTCGCGAACTCGGACTTGGACCACTACGTCGGCCGGACCATGGTCGATATCGCTGCCGAGCGAGGCGAGTCACCGGTCGACACCTTCTTCGACATTCTTCGACGCGATCAGCTCGCGACCACGATTCTGCAGCACGTCGGCCACGAAGAGAACGTGCGGGCCATCATGGCGCATCCCCATCACATGGGTGGAAGCGACGCCATCCTGGTCGGCGAACGGCCACATCCCCGCGCCTGGGGCACGTTCCCGCGCTACCTCGGCCACTACGTCCGAGAGGAGAAGCTGCTCGGGCTCGAAGACTGCATCAATCATCTGACAGGTCGTCCTGCACAGCGTCTCGGCCTGAAGGACAGAGGGACGATCGCGGAAGGCAATGCAGCCGACCTCGTCCTGTTCGACCCCGACACCATCATCGACGCAGCCACCTTCGAGATGCCGAAGCAACAGGCAATAGGAATCAGTCATGTCTTCGTCAACGGAGCCCTCGCCATCGACGAGGGTGCGCCCACCGGCAACCTCGCCGGTCACTCGTTGAGGTCCAACCGATGAACGCACTGCAGACCATTCTCGTCGACCGTGCACTGGCCGTCGTTCGCGCTCCGTCTATTTCCGATCCCGCAGCGCTGGCCGACGCCCTGGCTCGCGGCGGTATCAGGGCCGTCGAGCTGACGTTCACGACTCCGGGGGTCCTCGAACTCCTGCGTGGCGCTGCCGATGCAGGGGTCGTGATCGGGGCGGGCACGGTGTTGACTGCCGAACAGGCCCGTGCCGCCATCGATGCGGGTGCACAATTCCTGGTCACCCCGGGACTTCGGCCCCGTGTCGCCGACACCGCCGCTGCCCGCGGAATTCCCGTCATGATGGGCGCACTCACTCCCTCCGAGGTCATGGACGCCATGGACCTCGGAGCGGCTGCGGTGAAGATCTTTCCCGCACGGGCGTTCGGCCCATCCCACTTCAAGGACCTGTTGGGACCGCTGCCCGACGCGAAACTGGTTCCCTCCGGCGGAGTCAACGCGTCCAACGCCGCGGACTTCCTCGCACACGGCGCCGTCGCCGTCACTGCGGGTACCGACGTCGTGTCCCCTGCCTCCGTCGCGGCGAGCAATTGGGACGATATCGCCTCACGCGCACAAGTTTTCGTCGAATCCATGGGCCCAGGGCCCGCACCGAAAGGCAAGACATGACTACCGCCGTCGACTGGCTCAGGACATCCACCCCTGGCCTTCTCGTACTGTGTGGCTTTGCCATCGCAGTACTTCTGGTCGTGATCATCAAGATCAAGCTCGAACCCTTCATTGCGCTGCTGATCGTCGGGCTCGGCCTCGCTCTGGCAGCAGGTCTGCCGGTGTCGGAAATCGTCGGAACCGCGATCAAGAGCAACGAATCCCTCCTCGAGGTGGGCTTCGGCGGTATCCTCGGCCATATCGCCGTGATCATCGGTCTCGGCACAGTCCTCGGCGCCATTCTCGAACGCTCCGGTGGCGCACAGGCTTTGACGTCCAAATTGCTCGGCGTCTTCGGCGATCGCGGCGCACCGATCGCAATGGGCCTGCTCGGGTTGATCTTCGGCATCCCGGTGTTCTTCGATATCGGCATCTTCGTACTCGCACCGCTCGTCTACGTGGCGGCCCGGCAGGGCGGAAAGTCGCTCGTTCTGTACGCACTGCCGATGCTGGCCGGCCT
The DNA here is from genome assembly GCF_057808915.1 of Rhodococcus sp. FG69. Taxonomy (NCBI): domain Bacteria; kingdom Bacillati; phylum Actinomycetota; class Actinomycetes; order Mycobacteriales; family Nocardiaceae; genus Rhodococcus; species Rhodococcus sp. FG69. The sequence goes on from NZ_JBMDIX010000036.1 coordinate 9,544, forward strand.
GTCCATGACACACGCATTCCTTCCGCCGCACCCAGGCCCCGTCGCGCTCGGCGGGCTCCTCGAGGTCAACCTCGGCTGGCTGATTCTCATGGGATTCGTCTGCGGCATACCCGGATTCATCGCAGCGGGTCTGGTATGGGGCAACTGGATCGGAAAGCGCGTCATGGTGGACGTGCCGGACGATTTCATCAACGAAGCAGACGACGACGAGCCGACCGGTGGCACCGCCGTCGCAACCAAGCGAGCAGTCGTCACCACTCCCCCGTCGGTCGGGCTCATCGGCGCCATCATCGCGGTTCCGCTCGTGCTGATTCTCGGCGCGACGTTCGGCAGCATTCTGCTCGATCCCGGCAACCTCCTCGAGGTGCTGACTTTCCTCGGAACGCCGGCCGTCGCATTGCTGATCGCCGTTCTGATCGCGTTCTACGTCCTCGGCATCAGACGTGGGTCGACGGTGCAGCAGCTGAGCACGTTGACCGGCGAATCGCTGCGCCCGGTCGGGATGCTGCTACTCGTCGTCGGTGCAGGCGCATTCTTCGGAAAAGTCATCTCTGCAACGGGGATCGGTACCGCCCTCGCCGATGCCATGGCCGCCGCAGGTCTGCCGATCATCGTGCTGGCCTACGTCATCAGCTGCGCCCTCCGCATCGCGCAGGGTTCGGCCACGGTCGCAATCGTGACCACCGGCGGAATCGTCGGACCGCTCGTCGCGGCTCAGGACTACTCGCCGATGGCGACGGCACTCATCGCGATGTCCATCGCCGCCGGCTCGATCATCTTGAGCCACGTCAACGACGGTGGCTTCTGGATCATTGCAAAGTTCTTCAACATGACCGTCAAGCAGACCCTGCAGACGTGGACAGTGCTCGAAACAATCCTGTCCGTGGTCAGCTTCGCCGTGGCGGCGGTGCTGTTCGCTATCGTCGCGTAGTCGCTCGGGGAGGTACGGGACTGCAGATCAGCTGTGGCCGAGCTGGTCACCGACGAAATGCGTGTTGTCCGCGGACAACTCGCGGTGACCGGCTCGTGCTACCAAAGCGTCGATCCTCCCATCGAGGCTGTGGGCCTTCTCCATGATGTCCAGCGTCCTGAGATCTCCCTCTGCGCGGGTGACCAGATCCGCAACTCGAACCACCGCGGCCACCCGCTCGATGAGTTGCGTCCACACCGTGTCGAGGGCCACCCGGCGGCTGGCGACCTGAGCGCGGGTGGCGTCGTCGAACATCATCGCGGCGATGCCGTCGAGCTCGTCGTCGATCTCGCGCAGAGAATTGACATCCACCGCGACCTGGGTCAGTTCGTCCGTCAGGTCCAGCTGAGTGCGTTGGACGAGAAAGTGCTCGGACCGCCAGGCCGGTGAGGCGTGCACCTGATCGAACGACGATCCGGCAAGAAAGAGCATCGTCTCGTACCGGTCGCTGAACGTGAAGTCCTGACGGTCCGCGAGGCCAGCCATCACGGTCGCCGCCCGATCTCCGATTTCCTCGAACACAGTGTTCTTCGCGACCTCCGATACACGCCCGGCCGCAGAGTCGAGCAACGACAGCCCAGTCCGTTCGATGACCGTCCCGGATTCCTGTTTCGGCACGGGAGTGTGCAACAGCGCGTCGAACAGCGCATCGCGCTGGTCGAGATCGAGGTGGAGCCCGTCGCGTCGATCCCGCCGGACCGCGCGCACCCCGGTCGCGTAATGGCTGGTGGACATCACCATCGTGGTACGCAGATGATCCAGACGCTTCCCGAGCTCCGCGGCCCGCAGCCGATAGACGAGCGCGGATCCGGGCTTGTTCTTGGTGTCCTTGGCGAGCCATCGCCGTCGCTCGTCCTCGAGCACACGAAGTGCACTGAAACCTCCGACGGACGGCAACCTTTTCCCTGCTCGACGCCGTGCCGCCAGGGCAGTCCTCGTCGGTTCGTCGAGTCTGCCCGCAGCGATGCCGATCGCAGCGGAGTCGGACAGCAACGGCCGACGCCCATCCAGGCGGGCGCGTTCGCACCACCGGCGGACACGTTCCTCGACGCGCTCGCGGTCGGTACCGATCTCCAGGTGTTCGGACATGTTCAGCTCCTCGGCCGTGTCTGCGCTCCACTCTCCCAGAATTCGCTACCGCGTGACGCGGGCATTGTTATATCGTTACTTCAGGCAAGTACGAGTCGGGTCCGGCTCCGAATACCTGGTATGGCTCGAACACACACTGACCCGTGCGCGGCGCCTCCTGGCAGTTCGGCCCAGACGCTCGGTCGCGATTGTTGGCAGCATCACAGCACCAAATGGTTGGCCCAGCACACAACTGTGGGCATGTTGGTAAAGGCCACGAAACATCGTTGACACATAGAGCGACCGTGTAACAGTTCTGAGAGGCAAAACGAATCACTCCTCAGGACGCGAACAAAAGGAGACGATGTGACTTTGCAGATTGATTCGCTCGCCATCAGCGCCGACGAAGCACCAACACACGACGTACAGATCGACCAGCTCCACGAGCAGGTCGCCACACTCGACGCCGATATCCTCGGCGCTATCGAGCTCCGCACCCAGCTGGTACGCAGACTTGCTGCCGCCACCAGCGACGCAGCAATCACGGCAGAATCGAACACATTCGAAGAACTGGGTTCCGACGGCTCGACGTTCGCGAGAATGCTCGCCCGTATCGCCTCGGCTACCCGCTAGAGAGTTACGTCCCCCTCCTTCGTGTGCGCGAGGCCCCGACCAGAGCATCTGGTCGGGGCCTCGTCGCGTCACGAACCGGAACGGACGAGAAGACCTCCGGTTGGCGATGACTTTCGGCTCGGGGCGCGGTCTTCATGTTCGAGCCCCACAGAGGGTTCGACCCGACTGCTCATCCCACTGATGGAGAAAATCATGCCAAGAATGCTCTTCGCCAACATGCCGGTCAAAGACATCACCGCAACCCGTGCGTTCTTCGCCGAGCTGGGCTTCGAGTTCAACGACGTGTTCAGCGACGAAAACTGTGTGTCGATGGTCATCAGCGAGCAGGCGACCGTCATGTTCTTGTCCGAGTCACGGTTCAAGGACTTCATCTCCGACAGCATCACCGACACCACGCAGTCCCGCGAGGTGCTGATGTGCGTCAGCGCCGACAGTAGGGACGAGGTCGACTCTCTCGTCGACTCGGCCATCGCAGCGGGGGGATCGCCGTGGATGGAGCCCCAGGATCATGGATTCATGTATGGCCGTGCATTCCGCGATCTCGACAGCCACGTCTGGGAAGTGATGTGGATGGACCCGTCCGCGGTAACACCCGACTCCGCAGAATGATCGGGCCGGAGTCACCGTCGATCTAGGGGCCACTCGGGTTCGGCAGCGACGGCCGAACCCGAGGCGCTCACAGTCGATCCGGTAGGCCGAACCTCTCGAACAGTCGCAGATCGAAGAAGCAGGCCACGTGGGCAACGCCGGCTTCTCTGACGTCGACGACGTGCAACTGGAACGCTTCGTGGACACCCTCCTCGTTTCGCATGTACAACCCGTAAGCCGGTTGCCCGTTGGCCGAGGTGGCGACCATACGCATGTCACCAGCCTTGCTGGCCGGGCAATTGCCGCGAATGAGGGTGCCGATGGTTTCTGCTCCCTGGTACCAACCCTCGAACGGTGGCATCTCCCATACGGCGTCCTCGGTGAACAGCTGCACGAGTTGTTCGATGTCGTACCGCTCGAAGCTATCGACGTACTTCGCCAGTAACTCGCGCGTTTCGGCCGCAGCAGGCTCGACGACATCGTCCTCGGATGGTGTGATCTCGTCGAGTTGCGCGCGTGCGCGCTGCAGGAGGCTGTTGACCGCCGTCGTGGTCGTAGCCAGCGCCTCGGCCACTTCCGACGCTTTCCACTGCAGAACTTCCCGCATCAACAGGGCAGCGCGTTGCCTCGCCGAGAGGTGCTGGAGCGCCGCGACGAAAGCAAGGCGAATCGACTCTCTCCCGACGACGATCGCAGCCGGATCGCCCGCATCGGTGAGCTCCGCATCGGCGATCGGCTCCAGCCACGCGATTTCGTGTCTCGTCACCAACTCGTCGGTGGGGTCCGAACTCGGGGCGCCCAGTCCGGTGGGCAGCGGGCGCTTGGCCTTGCCTTCCAGAGCGGTCAGGCAAGTATTGGTCGCAATTCGGTACAGCCAGGTCCGCATCGACGACCTGCCTTCGAATTTGCTGTACCCCCGCCACGCACGAATGTAGGTCTCCTGGACCAAATCCTCTGCGTCATGGATCGATCCCGTCATGCGGTAGCAGTGCGCGAGCAGCTCCCTTCTGTAGGGATCGAACTGCGCTACGAATGCGTCGCCCTCTGCGACCGTGGCCGTCATGCTTCAAGAGACTAATCCCACATACCGACCGATGTGCGACGGTTCGACCACCTACGGAACGGTCCACGCAGACACCGCCGCCGGGTTGACGCTGATCGACGTTGCACTGCGCTAGCCTTCGGCTACATATCCACAGTCCGTCTTCGATCGGAGACTCCAGTCATGACAGCCTCGACCAGCATCGACGAACTCGTCGACGAGGCTTACACGGAACGTCGGCGCGCTTGGCAGGCTGCGCTGGTCACTGCCCAGAACTTCCTGGAGACCATCGCCGACGAGATCCTCGACAACGTCGATCGCGACCGACTCAACGCCCAGTCCGCACGGATCAAAGACCCGATCAGAGCTGCAGACAAGCTCCGGCGCAAGATCGCCGAAGGCCGCATCACCGAGCCGACGAGTGTCGACGAAGTGGTCGACGCTCTCGGCGATCTGATCGGCATAAAAGTCCTGTGCAAGAGCCCGCGGGATCTCCACGCATTCGTGGACGCATTGGAGCGTGCCTGCCGTGACCCCAAGTGCTCGGTTCGGTTCGCCAAGGAACCGATGGACTATGTTGCGTTTCCCAAACCGAGCGGCTATCGCGCTTATCACGCTGTTCTGCTGGTCCGCGTCGCCACTCACCAGGGCGACCTCGACGTCAAGGTCGAGGTGCAGGTCAAGACCAGGCTTCAAGATGCCTGGGGTGAGCTGACGCACGAGGACATGTACAAACCCGGTGAAGCACTGAAGCCGACGAAAGCGCACGACGACTACGCGCGCCAGATGGCCGATCTGCTCCTTCAGGTCGACCGTATGGCCGACGATCTGGCCGCTCAGCTCGATTCACAGACGGCCGTGTCGAAGGACGCGGTGGCGCAACCGAGTCCGGTACCGAAGGACTCGGAGATCATCTCGGCCAGGGTCACACGAACCGGCCCACGCTACGCACTGGCCGTCGGTCCCGACGGCCGACGTGGGTTGATCCCTGCACGGTCGGTCAAGGCAGTCATCGGGGCGAAGGATCGCATCGCCGTCGATGACTTCCTCGAGGTAGGGGACGTCGTTCAAGTAGTAGTCGAAGACACCGAAGATGCCCTGTACTACCACCTGTCCTCGCAACCGCGATCGAAGCGGCCACGCAAGAGACGCACCTGAACCGCTATCGGAGTACTACGACATCTCCCGTCGCGACGTCTGCCGCGTCGGGACCCGACCATCGAAGTAACGAAGAAGCGACTCGTCCTGCGCATCTGGGTACCACCCCGGCGCGATGCGCGCCTTCGCTCGACGTGCCGGCTGACGACGGGCACTGCCGATCAGCATCACCACGAACCCCGCCAACACAGTGAAAGACGCCAGCGCAAGTATCCCGATGACAACGACTTGAAAAAGATCCATGCTCTGAAGTTCCCGCCCCTGCGAACCACTCGACTGATCGAACTCGGTTGATCGGTCCCCCCGGACCGAGTATCTGTCTTCGACGATCCTCACATATTCTCGTCCATCGCGAGTAGTCCGGCGCGTCCGCCGGATCCGTCGACTGCGCCGGTCTGCTCACCGGCGATGCCGGCCTTGCATATTCGGTGGCTCGGTTCGACGGTTTATACTTCGCGGTCATGATGCTGGGTGCCACCAGCTACGACGGCTACTGCAAAGCGGGTACAGACATCGACGCACGACTGGAATCAGCCAAGCCCGCGAGAGCAGCATCCAAGCGCTCGCCGTGGAACCGGAAGAATCCGTACCAAGCGACGGTCCTGGCCAACAAACGGCTGTCAGGTCCCGAGTCGTCCAAGGAAGTGCGGCACTACGCATTCTCCCTCGGCGACAGCGGGCTCGCCTACGAAGCCGGTGACGGTCTCGGCGTCCGGCCTGTCAACAACCCCGAACTCGTCGACGCCCTTATCGGCCAGCTTCGGGTCGAGCCGGATACGACGGTGACCATCAAGGGCGCCGAGCAACGGCTCGACGAGTTGCTGACCCATTCCTACGAGATCGGCCTACCGTCGTTGGACCTCATCGAGGCCGTCGCAGAGCGCTCGGACGACGACGAACTCCAACACATCCTCGCGACCGGCAACCGCGAATCTCTCGACGCCTGGATCTGGGGAAAGGACGTACTCGATGTCCTCGCCCTCGACGAGAAGACGGCGCTCGAACCGGCCGAGCTGCTCGAGCTCCTTCGCCCGTTGCAGCATCGCGTGTACTCGATCTCCTCCTCACCGCTCGCGCACGAGGGCTCGGTCCATCTCACGGTCTCGAGCGTGCGGTACCGGTCCGCCGAACGCGACCGAGGCGGCGTGTGCTCGACGTTCTTGGCCGACCGCGTCACCGAGGGAGAATCGGTCGGGGTATTTCTGTCGGCCAACAAGTCGTTCCGGCTGCCGTCCGACGACGATGTTCCCGTGATCATGGTCGGACCCGGCACCGGAATCGCGCCGTTTCGCGCATTTCTTCACGAACGGCAGGCCCGCTCGGCCAAGGGCAGGAACTGGCTGTTCTTCGGTGACCGCCGCCGGGCCGACGACTACATCTACGGGGACGAACTGGACGATCTGTCCCGCGACGGTGTTCTCACCCGCCTCGACCTCGCGTTCTCCCGCGACCAGGCCGACAAGGTGTATGTCCAGCACCGGATGACCGAGAACGGCAAGGAACTGTATGCCTGGCTCGAAGAGGGCGCACACTTCTACGTGTGCGGTGACGCGACCCGCATGGCCAAGGATGTCGACGCAACACTGCACGAGGTGGTGGCAGAACACGGTGGTCTCGGACCCGACCAGGCCGAGGACTACGTGGCCGAACTGAAGAGCTCCAAGCGCTACCTGCGCGACGTGTACTGATCTCAGCGCCTCCACGTCGCGAGGTGCACCCTCGCCTCACGGACTTTGTCGGACCCAGCCGCTATCTTTCTGTTCGGCGGATAGATCCGGTGGTGTGGTCGAGAAGAGGAGCGCGCATGGGTGCTGCACGTGAGGACGGACTCGATGTCACGGGGTTCGGTATGCCGGGGTTCGGGATTACGGGGTTCGGTATGCCGGCGTTCGATATGCCGGCGTTCGATATGCCGGCGTTCGATGTCGCCGTATCGGATGCGTGGCAGCGGTTCGAAACGAACCTTGCCGCCTATGTCGCGGCGATGCCAACCGGGACGTATATCACCATTTCCTCGGCACAGGCGTCCCGCGGGCAACGTGGCCAACGTCCGTATGTCGACCTGGTCGCAGTCGATGCGGAGCAGATCCTGGGAGTCGCGTCGCTTCCGTCGTACCTGTACCCGGATGCACCGGACGCCGACTCGGCCGACCGGCGACTGCACGGCCTCGGATGGTCGGAGCCAGGGAAACCGACCCCTGATGGGACGGTCATGGACTTCGTGCTCGATGCCGCCCCCGACGAATCGGACTACCTCGCCACAGTCGCTGTCGCCACGTTCCGAGAAGTCTGGAACATCCCGCACCCGTCGTTTCTGACGGCGTGGGCCGTCGGTCAGGGCGTGAACAACGACGGGCCGGTTTCACTGGCCCACGCCAGCACCTCGACCGAACACTCGACGGTGCCAGACCCTCCTATCGGGCTCCGCTCGCTGCACGCATGGTGCGACCTGGTCGGCGCCACGGTCGATCCGTCCACTGTGCACTCAGTCTGCCGCGAGGACGACTTCGACGATCTGCGTCGTCACGCAACTGCGCAAGGACACTACTGCGCGGCGAGGTCGATCCAGTACTCACGCGAGGGTTCACGGGCTGCAGCGCGAGTGTGGAGGCAGCAGGCACGGTCATGGAACGACACTGCAGAGAGCCTTCGCAATGCTGCGGCGGTCAACCACAACTCCTCGTCACGGCAGAATCGTCCGGCGGAGTCCGCTGGCGCGTAGGACCTGGCGGTCGACCCCTGCCCGCACGGCTTCCTCGGTCCCGATTATTCGGACGTGCTTCCGCGCCCGTGTGATCGCGGTGTACAGCAATTCGCGAGTAAGCAGCGAAGACGCGTGTTCGGGCAGCATCACCGACACGGTGTCGTACTGGCTGCCCTGGCTTCGGTGGATCGTCATCGCGTAGACCGTCTGCACAGAGGACAACACGTTCGGATGCACGAGCAACGGCTGTGTACCGCGCTGGAATGCAGCCATCAGCGAGCCACCTCCGGTGTCGACCACGACACCGGTGTCGCCGTTGTAGATTCGCGCCTCGTGATCGTTCGCCGTGACGAGCAACGGTTGCCCCGGATACCACTGTGCTGGGTCGAGAAACGCTCCCGAGAACTCTCCTACCCACTCCATCGCGCGGCGTGCCCAGGTCTGCACACCGTGAGGCCCTTGGCGGTGGGCGCACAGCAACCGGTGGGACTCGAGGCCCTCGAGAGCTCGAGCGGCGTGGCCTTCGTTGGCTGCTGCGGTCACCGTGGTTGCCGTCGTCAGGATGTCGCGGTGAAGTGCGGTGAGGTCCGTCGGCGAATGGAACGACAGTTCTTCGTGGTCTCCCTGCAACAGATCCATCACACGATCCGAACGTCCGTCCCGAACGGCGATGGCCAGTTCGGCTATCGTTCCTCCGAAACGCCGTCCCCGGCTGAGGCGCACGACGCCACTGCCGAGTCGTTCCCGTTCCGCGGGTGACAAAGCGGCCTCGTTCGGATCGTCGTGCGCGTCGAGGTCGGCGACGATCAATGCCTCGAGTTCGGCGTTCGGTGCACTGCGCACAGGTCGCGCGACCAGATCCGCGAGTACCGCGCCGGCGTCGACGGACGTCAACTGATCGGGGTCACCGACCAGTATCAGTCGGGTCTCCGGGCGGACGGCCTCGAGCAACCGGCACATCATCGTCAGCGACACCATCGACGTCTCGTCGATCACGATGACGTCGTAGGGCAGTCGGTTCGACGCGTTGTGCCGGAATCGGCTCTTGCTCCCCCGCTGCCACCCCAGCAATCGATGCAGAGTCATGGCGACGAGTCCCGGCGGCAATCCGAGATCGCTGGACTGTTCGGTCACCGATTCCTGCAGGCGCGCGGCAGCTTTGCCCGTCGGTGCTGCCAATCCGATTCGGATCGACGGACCGAGCTGGCGCGCGAACATCGCCAGTACTCGCGCAACGGTATGTGTCTTCCCGGTGCCGGGCCCACCTGCGATCACCGCTGTCCACGACGTTGCGGCCAGTGCGGCAGCAATGCGTTGTCGGTCGGGGGCCGCTGTCGGTTGGCGCGAATCGTCGACGAACAGGGTGCTCAGCAGCGAGCGCACAGCCTCGGTGTCGACGTCCGGATGGGTAGCCTCGCGGGAGTCGAGGACCATCCGAATAGTTCGCTCCTGCAGAAAATATCGGTCGAGATAAAGAAGCTCGCCTTCGTCGGTGTCGACCAGCCTCAGTGGTTTGAGGGGCCCCCGCTGGCCGCCGGTCACCAGTGGGCTCGCGCGGAGCGCGCCAAGCACCTCGGAGAGTTCCGGCCACGGCAGCGCATCGATGTCCACGTCCGACTCCTCGTCGACGGTGACATCGCGTAGGCGTCGCAAGTCCAGGCACACCGAGCCCGACCTGACTGCCCGGACGGCGAGGGCCGCCGCGAACAACACTTCCTCTGACGTCTCGCCACCGAGCGCACCGAGTCTCAGTGCCACATGTACGTCCGCGGCGGCGAGAATCCCCACTTCGTTGAACGTCTTCAGCCTGCCGCGGGCACGCTGCACCAGCTGCGCTGCGATCATGACCCCTCGATCCCGGCGAGCAAGTCAGACACTTCGGTGACGAGCTTCGACGGTGGATGCCAATCGAACACACCACAGCCCGGCGGGGTGTTCGGCCCGACCATGCCCCGGACGAAGTGGTACTGCACGCCACCGAGATGTATCTGCGGGTCGTATCCGGGCTGGCGCCATCTGAGGTAGCGGTGCAATGCGACCGCATACAGAAGAGCCTGCAGTGGATAGTGCGAACGCAACATCTCCTGCGCCATCCGATCCCGGGTGAAGTGCATGACCGTCAGGTCTCCTCGGGATAGTCGGTTGGTCTTGTAGTCCACAATGACGTACCGGGGAGTGGAGCCTGCGGAATGACCATCCGAGCCAGGAGTGAAGCCTGCGGAATGACCATCCGAGCCAGGAGTGGAGCCTGCGGAATGACCACTCGAGATGCGCAGAACGGAGTCGATGCTGCCGGTGAGATAGCCACGCAGCGGCTGTGATTCGAGGATCTCCAACTGGTCTGCGTACGGACGGAGTACGTCGTCGACGGGGAGGTGCTCACGCAGCAACCCGGCGATTGCTCTCAGGGTGACGGCTCGCGATACCGGGTGATCTCCGCCCGCCAAAGGCAGTTCGAAGTCCAATTCCGCGAGGTGATCGGACGGCGCGATGTCTGCGAGTGTGCCGAACCCCAACGGTGTTCGGAGTACCGGGAGCAGCGCTGCGGCCAGCGCCCGCGGATCGATGTCCGCCAGCCGCTCCTCGATGGCGTCGGTGCATCTGCGCAGCAGTTCCGATTCCAGGTTCGGTGCCGCCGTGTCGAGGTGTTCGAGTACCTCGTGCACGAGGGTTCCGAACGCAGCGCCCGCAGGCAGACCGTTCATCGGTGACGGGATGCCGTCCAACTCGTCGTCGATCGGGGGTGCTTCGTCCGGCTCGTCGTCTTTCTCTGGGCGTTCAGGTTCGCTGGTGACACCGGGCCCGTCGTGCGCGGCTGCCGTCAACGCGGAGTACGACGTCCGACGCCACAGCGTGTCGAGTGAGCGGCGGAAGGACGCTGCGTCCAGCTCTGTCTCGGTGCTCTGGAGGTATTTCTCGATCGGGCGTGAACGCGTCGCACCGCCCTGCTCGACAGTGATGAGTCCACCGGCCGGTGATGCCCACGACTCCAACTGGCGAACAGCAATGGCGTCGTCGGGCACCTTGATCTTGTCCTCCGGCTGCACAGAACCCTTCGCCCTGCCGAAGAGCAATCGGTGAAGCGGCGAAACAGCAGTGGAGTAGGAGGGCGCCCACCACAGCACGACCTGGCATTGCGCACGAGTCAGTGCGACGTAGAGCAGACGGAGCTCCTCCCCTGCCTCCTCGGCATCACGCACCAACTTGCGCGCGGCGTATCCGTTGCCTGTCCTGCCACCGACATCGAGGACTCGCCTGCCGTCCTCGTCGTGCAGCAGCAGAGTGCTCGGGTACGGATTCTTCGCGGCGTCCCACGCGAACGGAACGTAGACAACCGGGAATTCGAGCCCCTTGCTCGCGTGCACAGTCGCGATCTGGACAGCCGCAGCGTCACTGTCGAGCCGTCGGCTGCGGTCGGTCACACTTCCGGATGCCGGATCCTCGACGCGGTCGGTCAGCCACCGCGTCAGCGCACTCGGTCCGAACGATTCTTCGACGGCTGCGCGGTTGAGGAGTTGCCCGAGGTGTCGAAGATCGGTCAGCTGTCGTTCGCCGCCGCGTTGACCGAGAAGTCGCGCTTCCAGGTTCGATTCTGCAGCAACCTTTTCGAACACCGCAGCGAATCCGGCCTGCGCGAACAACACCGCGTAGTCGCGAAACAGGGTGCTGACTTCGGATACCGCGTCGTCGCCGCGGTCGTCGAGTGACTCGGCCGTGTATCCGAGAAGCGGCGTCAGTGCGGCGAGTCGGACGCGATCGCCGCGATGTGGCTGTTCGAGTGCGTGCAGAAACCACAGCCACTGCATCGCACTCGGCGTTTCGAAGACGCTCGACCCACCGGCGAGAACCGAGGGAACGCCTGCCTGATCGAGTGCTGCGCGAACCAACACGATCTGCGCTCGTGTTCGAACGAGGACGGCGACGTCACCAGGTGTCACCACGTCTACATGGCCTGGCAGGGTCAGCCCGGTGGCGGATTCGAGCAGCTCGACGATATCGGCGGCGAGATCGTCGGCGACACGTTCGCGGAGTGCACCTACGGCAGGAAATCCCGACTTGTTCAACGGCCCAGCACCGGTTCGGGGAAGGGTGCGCAGCCGCAGCGGTGGCCGATCGGACATTCGCGACGAGGCTTGGGTCGAACCTACTGGATGGGCAACGATGTCCTCGTGTCCCAATGCGGCTCCCGCGTAGACGGTTTCGAGCGCTGTCAGCAACCCGGCGTCGCTACGCCAGTTGGTGGTGAGTTCGAGGTGGCGGTCGGCTAGCGCTACGGCGTCGAGATAGCTCAGGACCTCGGCTCCGCGGAATGCATAGATCGCCTGTTTCGGATCGCCCACCAGTAGGAGCGTCGACCTGCCGTGGAACGCTCGCCGCAGGATGTCCCACTGCAGCGGGTCGGTGTCCTGGAACTCGTCGACGAGCACCACCCGGAACCGGTCACGGACACGTGCGCAGGCGGATTCGCCGTGGGCGGGGTCCAGTAGCACTCCATGCAACAGGCTCAACAAATCGTCGAAATCACGAACCCCAGCGGATCGCTTGCGTCGCCCGACTTCTTCGCGCGCCTCGGTCGCGAAGAGCACGCGGCTGCCTGCCTCGGTCTCCTCGTCGGGCTCTGGAACGAGCTGCGCCTGCCGATCACGCACGGCTTCGCGGGCGACCTGCCGTGCGTCGGACGGACCGATCGGAGGGCCGAAGTCCGACCGTCCGTACCGCCGCAGATAGATGTCGTCGACCACCTCGTCGGTCACATCGTCGACAGCTTCGACGAGGATTGCCTCGGGTTCGCGTTCGCCTGCGATACCAAGGCCGTCGAGCATGCGCTGACAGAAGCTGTGGGTAGTCGCGATCGTGCCCGAGTCGAATTCCGACAGAGCCCGCGTCAATCGCACCCGGCGCAGGGCAACCTCGTCGGCAGGTGCCGCCGCAAGGTGACGGACCAACGGATCGGTCGAGTTGGAACTCGCGTCGGCCAACGCGGCCTCCACCTCCGCGAATCGGCTTCGGGTACGTTCGCGCAACTCCTGGGTCGCCGCGCGCGAGAACGTCACCAGCAAGAGTTGCGACACCTCGGCGATTCCTTCGGCGACATAGCGGGTGGCGAGACCGACGATCGCGTAGGTCTTGCCGGTTCCCGCACTGGCCTCGAGCACGGTGGTCCCGGTCGGCAGAGGTCCGAGAAGGTCGAAGTCGGTCATGGCTGGCCCTCCGTCTCGGCATCGAGCAGTGGCGCCCAGAGGCTGCACGCGAGTATCCCGAACAGGGTGTTTTCCTCGCCCCACCGGGGATATCCCTCGCCGCCCGGCGCGCTGCTGACATCGGTGAACGGCGCGGCCGCACCGTGAACGTAGACGATGCTTCGGTCGTGGACATCGCCGAATTTGTCGGACCACTGCTTCTCCGCCGCATCCATCGACTCCCGCTGAGGCGTGCCTCGAAAGCGTCGCTCCGCGTAGGTTGCCGACGCAGTCGGCCCGAACGGTAGGACCTCGGACAACCCCAGATCACGAAGTTCGACGAGCTTCTCGAGCTGAGCCAGCGCGTCGACCGGGGCCGTGATGGTCGATCGCCACGCTGCACGACGCCCGGTCCCACGGCCTGTGGTGACGGCCTGCCACGTTCGCGAATCGTCCTGGGACTGTAGGGCGAGCAGCCGCACCCACGCCGCCAAACGATGTTTCGGGGCAAGGCGGGAATACGACGTGCGGGCGATCGCCGCGCCGTGAATGCCGGCAACAGTTCCTGTCACTCGCCGCCCGGACGGTAGAACCACCGAGATGTCGCGCACCTCGGCGGGTCCGGAGTGGACATCACGCGAGACATCGACGAGTGCCTCCACCGCTCGGGTGATGTCCTGCAGCTGCGTCTCCCCGAGCTTGAAGGGCGGAAGCGTCCCTCGGCGCCATTCCGCCGCACGGAAGTCGGCGATGTCGGTTCCGCCTAGTCGTTCTACGAGCATGCGATCACCGATGTCCCACTTCTGCAGGCCGTCCAACTCCACAGTCAACGAGTCCGACACATCGTCGCCGGCGTCGGGAATCCGAATTCCGAGCCGCTGCCGCAAGAACGCTGCAATCGGATGCTCGACGAACGCAATCAGATCACTGAGCTCGACATCATCGGCCGGCGACGCGGGCAAAGCTTTCGGAAGGAATGCGGGCGATGCAACGGGTTTTCTCTCGCTGGCGCGAGCACCCGCGAGCGCAGCACGGTCGTAGCTGAACGGACCGTCTGGATCGAAATTGCGAGAATCGAACGGCTGCAACGGATGCCGAGTGACGATGTCGGCGTCTGCGGTAGCGCGAACGACGTCGAGCAGTTCGCTCAGCGGTATGGCCGGAGGCTTCACTGCGCCGGACACCGGATCGGCGCCGGTATAGAACAGCAACAGTTTCTCGCCGGCCGACATGACCGCGTCGAGCAGCATTTGACGGTCCTCGCTTCGGACGTCACGCTCCCCCGGGGCGGGGTCGCGCGTCAAGATGTTGTCACCGTCTTCGCTGCCCGCGCGAGGAAATATCTCGTCGTCGAGGCCGAGCAGAACCACCACCCGATGCGGCACCGACCGCATCGGAACCATGGTGCACACCGTCAACTCACCTGTTCTGAAATTCGCTCGTGACGGCCTACCCGCCAGTGCGTGCGTGAGCATCGCGCGTACGTCGGCGAGGCGGAGTTCCGACTCGTCGCCGTGCCGGGTCGCCTCTTCGATTTCGCGAAGTGCTTGTGCCCGTTGCCATGCATCTGCCGTACTGGTGTCGGTCAGCAGGTCGAGCGAGCGTACAAGCGCGGTCCGCCACTGTCCGACGGTCTGAGGTCCTTGCAGATCACGTACGACGACGGCAAGTCGATCGATGAACTCGGCGAGCCTTCCGGTGAGATCGATATCGTTTCCATCGACGTCGTCGACGGGCAATGCCAGATCGAGCCATTCGTGCGCGGTCTCGTCGGCAGCAACACCGAGTAGCAGCCGGTCCACTGCGAAGTTGAACGTGTTCTGCGCAAAGTCCCCGAGGCCGAAACGCGTGCGCTGACGAGAATTGATACCCCACCGTGCGCCGGACACCTGGGTCCATTCGCGCAGCCGCTCCAGGTCGTCGTCGCCGAATCCGAAGTGTAAACGAACCGGTTCTGATGCAAGGAGATCCAGCACCTCGCTGGCCGTCACCCGTCCGACCGCCAGATCGAGGAGCGTTGCTACCACCGAAAGCATCGGGTTGGTACGGCGGAGCCCCCGATCGGCGAGCCGCACTCGAAGTTCGTGGCCGGGATGCCCCAGGCCGCGCTGACCGAATGTCGCCCGAATCAGCGGTGCATACGTTTCCACATCCGGGCACATGACGAGCACGTCTCGCGGTTCGAGCGTCGGGTCCGCGTCGAAAATGTGCAGCAGACACTCGCGGAGAACCTCGACCTGGCGTGCAGATCCGTGGCACGCGTGAACGGCGATGCTTCCATCGGGTTCGGCAGCCGTCGTCGGTACCCTCGCATGCATGATGTCCGACTGGATACGGCCGAGAAGTGTTTCTGGAGATGGTTTTTCGTTCTCCACCGTGTGTACCGTCGCGACTGCAAGTTCGAGTAGGCGTGTCTCGAGTTCTCGGACGTCGCGCGCAAGCGAAGACAGCAATGGATGTTCCAGGGAAACCGCAGAACCGTCGTCGCGACGTCGGACAGCAGTCGGACGATCCGACAGCTGATCCCACATGTGCATGCTGGGGTGCGGAATCCACAGGTGCACATCGCGATGCCGGGCGATAGCGGAAACGACGCGAAGCTGATCGGTTGTCATACGAGTGGCGCCGAAGATCGACAATCTCTCCGGTAGATCACACAGTATCGACGGATCATTCTCCAGTACAGCACAACTGGCCTCGAGACGTTCTGCAGGACTGGGATGACCGATGCGGACTCGAACAGCCCGCCACAGTTCGGCTTGCCAACGCAGGTCCGCGGGGAGTGGCCCTCCGAGCCCATCCGTGTCCCGTCCTGCTGCCCACTCGGCGATCATCGACGGACGGTCTGCTCCGTACGCGCGGAACAGATCGGCCAGGTGCGACGCGGTGGACCACCGCCGTCCCGCGCGGTGTTCGTCCGAACCGTGTCCGAGGTGTGTGGCCAGAACCGAACACCACGGCTCGTTCATCGACTCGTCTACGACCGCCAAGATCGTCCACAGCATTCGCCCGCGGGACCATGGTTCGTCTGCCGGGTCGAGATTCTCCGCTGCCGACAGAGCGCGTCCGACGAGTGCGGTGGGCGACGGAAAGTCGATGTTGGCCGAAATACCGTCCGAACGTGCTGTACCCGCTCCTTCGGTCCCGAGAGACATCGACAGTGTCTGCGTCAACCAGCGTTCGACGCCGCGAGCCGGTACCGAGATCACCTCGGGGGTGAACGGGTCCGCCAGAGGGGTTGCCAACACATCGGCCAACGCCGTTGCCAACGCGCTCGCACGTGCCGCGCGATGAACCCTCAGCACCAACTTTGCTCCCCCAGCACTCGTACGAAAGTTCGATCAACTGACCATACTCGAGTCGACCGACACGTCTCGCCCGCCAACTCACCCATTGCGAATGAAGTCCACGCAAAGTCCCGTTCGTCCCGACGGCACCCTGGATGATTCCACCTATCGACCCAGGCGACACAGGCGGTGGAACAGTGACTACACAGGTACTCGTTGCAGGAGCAGGACCGATCGGACTGACGGCGGCGATCGAGCTTCGACGACGGGGCATCGACTGCCGCATCCTCGATCCGTTGAGCGAACCGCCGCAGTACGCGAAAGCGGTTGGGATCCAACCCCGGACGCTCGAGGTCTTCGAGAACATGGGCGTCCTGAAAGCAATCCTGGACGCTTCGACGATGATGCGTGGACAGATCGTCTTCGAGAACGGGGTCGAGGTCGGGCGAATCGAGCTGACGCTTCCCCCCGATGTTCCCTACTGGTTCGCAGGCCTCCCTCAATACGAAACCGAGCGCGTCCTCGCCCAGCGGTTGGCCGAGCTCGGAACTGTCGTCGAGCGCGGAATCGGTCTCGTATCGTTCGAGCAGGACGACGAGGGCGTGACGGCAACCCTGAGTGACGGATCGACGGTCGTCGTCGACTACCTCCTCGGCTGCGACGGTGCCCACAGCGTCGTCCGCAAGAACCTCGGCCTGACGTTCGAGGGTGGGGCGTTCGCCGAGGGATACATGCTCGGCGACGTCGAGGTCGACTGGTCGCAACCTCCCGGATTCGGCATTCGAAGCACCCACAAGGCAGACGACGGTACCGCCGACGACGCGCTGGTGGCGATACCTCTTCCCGGCCGCGGTCGGTACCGAATGTCGATGCTCGTACCACCCGAACTGACCACCCCACCCCCGAGTTCCGGCGATGGAATCGTGCACGGTTTCACCGCGGGCCCCGCTCCCGAGCTCCACCACATACAAGCCGTTCTCGACCGCCTCTCCCCCGAACCGACCACGGCATCGAACTTGAGGTGGTCGTCGGTCTTCAAAATCAGTCACCGCATCGTCGACGCCTACGGCCGAGGGCGCGTGTTCGTCGCGGGCGATGCTGCCCACATCCATCCGCCGACCGGGGCCCAGGGAATGAACACCGGCATCCAGGATGCGCACAACCTCGCGTGGAAGGTGGCGCTGGCCGTTCGTGGCATCGCGGCACCCGGATTGACGGACACGTACGACGCCGAGCGCAGGCCGGTTGGAGAAGCGGTCGTCGGGATGACGGTGCGCAATGCCCGAGAAGGCATCGGCGCCGGTGAGAGCTCCTTCGAAACCGCGATGCGTCGTCAAGCGCAGTTGTTGATCTCGTACCCGCCCGGGCAACTCGTCGGCACCGTCGACGAGGCGTCGACCTCGGTTCAGCCGGGCGAGCGGGCGCCGGATGCACGGGGGCTGCGTCGGGACGTCGTGGCATTTCCGCTGCGTCTGTTCGAGCTGTTCGCCGGGGTCGATCACACGCTGCTTCTGTGGTCGGACGGTGACGTCTCGAAGGCGGAGGAGCTGGCCACCCACGCTGTCGATGCGGCACACGGCTGTCTCGACGTGTACCTGGTGGTTGCCGAGCACATCGATTCGACGCTACCCGTCATCGTCGACGCCGACGGTGAGTTCAAGGCGGCGTACGGGGTCGAGGGCCCGACCGCTCTCGTCGTGCGCCCGGACGGCTACCTGGGATTCCGGCAGTCACCGGGTACCGCCGCGGAACTGGTCGGCTACCTGAAAGGCACGTTTGCCTGAAATATGCCGGGCGATGAGTTTCCCCTAGTTCGCCGGTCCACCTGTAAGAACTGTTTTCCAGTGGAACGGATGTACCCATGGCTCTCGAACATGTACTCGCGGTGGTGCCGGTGTCGGACATCGACCGGTCGAACACCTGGTACGAAAGACTCTTCGGACGGCGAGCCGACAACAATCCGATGCCCGTCCTCGTCGAATGGCAGGTCACCGACCGCGGCTGGGTACAGGTGAGCGTCGACGAGACGCGCGCTGGGTCGGGTCTGCTCAACTTCGCCGTCGACGACCTCGGGGCGCAGATCGCTGAAATCGCTGGACGTGGCATCCACTGCAGCGAGATCGTAGAGGCCAACAAGGGGGTGCGACTATCGACGGTCGAAGATCCCGACGGCAATTCGATCACCCTCATCGGCGGGTTCCGTATCGCCTATTGAAGCCTCGATCACGTTCGTACGCAGAGCTGTTGGACGTCTACTGCCGGTAGGCAGCCCGCCCTGCTGTGCTTCGCGAGATTCTCACGTCCACAGACCGCGCAGCCCCCCGCGATACATCCACCGTGAGGCACGTCTCGCCGGGGCGTTTGCCGAGATCGATCGCACGTTCGGTCACCGTCAGGCGCCGCATCCAGACGGCGGTACAGGGAGTAGTGTCAAGTAAGTGATGCCACTCCTGACCAGTCGACGGTACGTCGACCTACGTTTGCAGGCCAGCGCTATCTGTCGGTGACCGTTTCGACCCGACGTCACATTCTCTGATTCGAGGGCGTTCCTCGACTTCTCTTCTTTTCTCGAAAGGCATGTTCATGTCTGCGCCCAGCGCTACCCGTAGTTCCCGTGTGCCCACGTGGGCAACATCATTCGGGCCACAAATCGTTGCCGGGTTGATTCTCGGAGTCGTTCTCGGTCTCGTCGCACGGTCGATGCCCGACGCGGCCGACGGCAGCGACAATTGGCTGATCGGCACTGTGGCGACAGTCGGTTCGAGCTACGTCAAGCTACTGACCGTGGCGGTAGTTCCGCTCGTCTTCACTGCGATCGTGTCCTCGATCGCGAACCTTCGTCAGGTCGCCAACGCTGCACGCCTAGCGGTCCAGACCCTGTTGTGGTTTGCCATCACTGCATTCATTGCCGTGATCATCGGCATCGTCATCGGGCTCGTTGCACAGCCGGGCTCGCGGACCGGCGTCGAAGCCACGGCCGCGAAGGACCCGAGCAGTGTCGGGTCGTGGTGGTCGTTCCTGACCGGGTTGGTGCCGAACAACTTTCTCGCGCTCGGATCGAAGACCTCGGTGGCCACAGAGGTGGTCGACGGCACCGCTACCAGCACCGCAACCACGTCGCTGAGTTTCAATATTCTTCAGCTTCTCGTGGTCGCAGCTGCAATCGGTATCGCTGCCCTCAAGATCGGGGACAAAGCCGAACCGTTCCTGACGTTCAACGCGTCGCTTCTCGCGATCGTCCAGAAAGTGCTGTGGTGGATCATCCGCCTGGCACCCATCGGCACCGCCGCGTTGATCGCCAACGCTGTGGCAACCTACGGATGGAATGCGATCGGCTCACTCGGTGTGTTCACGGTGGCCATCTACGTCGGCCTCGCGATCGTGTTCTTCGTCGTCTACCCCATCATCGTTCGCACACATGGGCTTTCGGTACGCCAGTTCTTCTCCGGCGTCTGGCCTGCCACTCAGCTCGGATTCGTGTCGCGTTCGTCCATCGGCACTCTTCCGCTCACCGAGCGTGTCACCGAGCGGAACCTCGGCGTGCCGCGCGAGTACGCGTCGTTTGCAGTCCCTCTCGGTGCGACGACGAAGATGGATGGTTGCGCCGCAATCTATCCCGCGATCGCAGCAATCTTCGTCGCACAGTTCTACGGCGTCTCACTGACGTTCACGGACTACCTTCTCATCGTCGTCGTCTCGGTCATCGGATCCGCCGCGACAGCGGGAACAACCGGCGCAACCGTCATGCTCACCCTCACCTTGTCGACGCTCGGCCTGCCTCTCGCGGGCGTCGGCCTACTCCTCGCGGTCGAACCGATCGTCGACATGGGACGCACTGCGGTCAACGTCACCGGCCAGGCTCTGGTGCCGACCATCGTCGCCAAGCGTGAGGGGATCCTCGACGAGGCCCGGTACAACAGCCCCCGCAGCGGTGATCCGTTCAGCGACGACGAGGAAGTCGATCCTCCGGCCGCAAGGGAGCCGCAGTTGTCCAGTTAGGCAATTGGTCTCGCTCGTCCGGACCTCGCCCCCGGTGACCGAACGACTCATTCGGTCACCCCCACGTCCCCCCGCGCACCTTCCAGCCCACGCGCAAGTTGCAACGCGCGCACTCGCTGAAAGGTGCGCGGGGAGGGAGGCGGACACCCGTTCCGGGCGCGCCGATGAGAGCCGACGGTGCAGGGCAGCCGTTAGGCTGACGGTCATGGGATCCAAGGGACCGGCAAGTCGCGGACAGAAGCGAGCAGCAAAGACCAAAGCTCGTCAACGGCGTCAGCAGTCCGCGCCGGCCGGTAGTCACCATCCCACGTTCCCCGCCGGAGTGCTCGAGAATTTCGCCGAATGGCTCGTCGGACGCGACATGGGTGAGCACGCAGACCGCGTTGTCGGCCTCGTCCACACCACGCTGACGCAGATCGACCGCGCGAACCCAGGTTTCTCGGTGACATCGTGGACCCCGAACGATGCCCACTTCATCGTCGACGCAGTGGAGCGGATCGAGGAATCCGACGAGGAGAACGGCGCTGCTGCTGCGACCAATATCGTCATCACGTTGCTCGAATTCTTGACGTTCCTCGACGAGACGGATACCTGGACCGGGACCGACGAGGACTTCGCGCACTGCATGGAGGACCTCACCGACTTCATCGACAACGACCCCGACGTCCTGGATCCGGAAGACATCGAACTGCCTGCCGTGAGTGAGCACGACGAATTGGCTGCTCTGTCCGCGCTGCCGCTCATCGCCGGTGTCGCAGAACTTGTCTCGCGTGTCGGGACGCAGAGTCTGCCGGTTTCCCAGATCCCCGAGCTCTCCTCCGCACTCGAGGACAACGACCACGCGCACAACGATCAGCCTGCAGACATCGCCACGCTGGACTTCTGGGCAGCAGCGTTCGCCGCTGATGTTCTCGAGTCGGACGGAACCGACGTCGTACCGGGATCGGCCGTCGACGGATTCTCGTCGAAGTCGGTCGAGACCCTGCGCACCGTGGTGACCCATCACATCAGGCATCAGCTCAGCCTCAGCGAGGTCGACATCTCGATGGCCCTGTCGAACACCTTCGCGATACAGACTCTGCTCGCCGCGATGACCGAAGACCTCCCCCTCGACAACGCCGACGAGGATTACGACGGCCTCGAGGGCGAGGATCTCCGCACAGCTCAGCTGATCGACTACCGCATTCGCTCATTGCAGGAGCAGGGAATTCTCGTGCCAGTGGGCGACGCCCTCACCGTGCCGGTTCCGCTGCGCCCTGCAGTCCACGCCGGCGTCTCTCTCGCAGAACCCTTCGGCGACTACGACCCCGAAGACGGCATCTGAAGCCCGAAGGGCCTACAGAAGGACCGACAGGTATGTAACGACAGCGTCTTCCTGAGCGACATGGTGATCGGAATACCGCATCGTTTCTCGTGGTGTAGACCACGCCCGCCGGAATCCCGCTCGAGCCCCTCGGTCGATCGAATCTGTGACCACGGTGCTCACGCGCCGTATCAGTAGCCGATCTTCAGGACGCCCCGATGACAGACCCATTTTCAGAGCCGTACGTGTTTCCCGGTGCACATCGTCCGGAACCTTCCCGTCCGTTGTTCGGGAAGATCATCGGCTGGGCAGCGCTTGTGATAGGTCTTGTGATCTTGCTGGGTTCACTCGTCGATTTCTCACTCGCAGGCTTCGTTGTCGGTGTATGCGCCGCGGCGGCGGGTGGTGCGTATCTGTTCGGCAAGCCTTCTCGTGGCCGAATCATCTGGGCGACTCCTGCCCTCGCCACACTCCCGGCACTCGTTGCGTTCGGGATCGGCGGTGCCACGGCCGACCGCGAGGATGCTCCGGAACCCGCAGCTTTCGCTGCCCCGGCAATTGCCGACGTTTCCACGACAACCTCCCGAAACACTACGACCACCACTGCAACTACGACCACCACTGCAACAACGACCACCACGATCGCGCCGACTCCAGAAACCGTGACCGTGTACGCGCCGCCTCCGCTGACCACGACGCAGTACGTACCAGCGCCCGCCCCTGCGCCGGTGTACATCGCCGAGCCGGAGCCCGTCTACGTGCCACCCGCACCCATCGTCGCCGAGGCGCCCTCGTTCGTGATCTATGCAAATTGCGATGCAGTGAGGGCTGCGGGCGCTGCACCGATCTATGTCGGCGATCCGGGATACAGCATCAAACTCGACCGCGACCAGGATGGCGTCGGCTGCGAGAAGTAGACGCCTTTCGACGAAGTGGACTAGGCAAACCCGCGACGTCTTGACGTCTCCGTGCGCGGGGCAGTTCGCTGGAACGCGGCGATGATCGACCCGAGGATCGCCAACGGAACAGCGATGACAAGCAAGCTCCAGTAAGTAGTCGAGGCCCAATTCGCCAGCCCTGCGATCGATAGACCGACGAGTGCCGCGACGGCACACCACGAAACCCACTCTCGCAGTGCCGATGCCGCCACCACGGGCGGTGTCGCGAGCAACAGCCCCACTCCGACCAGTGGCCATACCCCCAGCACGTGGACTGCACGGTCATCGCACTGATAGGACGATCTGCTTTCGCCGATCTTCGAGCACTCCAACGAGAAGTCGGCCATCGACGACGAGGCCCCGACCCACACGGTGAACGCTAACGCGACCACAGCCAGGGCCCACCAGAGTGCTTTCGTCACGCCCGCAGCCTAGTCAACATGGCAACGTAAATCGGCCGGGCGAGCGGGCTCACTCGCCACTCTTCGGATTGTTTCTGTGCTGAACCCCGCGGCCGAAGACCTGCATTCGCGCATCTCCTCCGAGGCCGCCAGGCCGTTCGCCACCAGGTCAGAGAAGTATTCACAAGAATGTTCCAGTTTCACTTCCATTTGGTGATACTTCGAGTTACATTAAACCTATGTTCGCACCACGTAGGGAGAAGCGATGACAACGACGTCAGTAGATCAGCGACGCTCGATCGACACCGACGCGGAGACAGAGCAGTACAACGAGACTCTGCGACTGCTGTCCGAGGGCTCGGTACACAAGCATTTCGATCCGTACGTGGACATCGACTGGGAGTCGCCCGAGTTCGAGGTCACCGCGAACGACCGACGGTGGATCCTCCCGTCCAAGACAGATCCGATCGGCGGCCACGCCTGGTATCAGGCACTCCCCGAGGACCAGCAGATCGCTATCGGCATGTGGCGTCAGGCCAACGTTGCGAAGGTCGGTCTGCAGTTCGAGAACATCCTCATTCGCGGGATGATGCAGTACGTCTTTTCGTTGCCGAACGGTGATCCCGAAGCGCGCTACTGCACCCACGAGTCCATCGAAGAGTGCAATCACACGCTGATGTTCCAGGAGATGGTCAATCGCGTCGACGCCGATGCGCCGGGCATGAGCCGTCCGATGAAGATGCTCTCCCCGATCATTCCGTTGTTCGCAACGCTCCTTCCCGAGCTCTTCTTCGTCGGCGTCCTCGCCGGTGAGGAGCCGATCGACCACATCCAGAAGTCCGTCCTGCGGTCCGGTGAGGAGATTCATCCGATCATGCAGGGCGTCATGGCTATTCACGTAGCCGAGGAAGCACGCCACATTTCCTTCGCGCACCAACTCCTGCGTCGCCGCGTTCCGAAGATGTCCAGGATCGGCCGGTTCTTCCTCTCGCTCGCATTCCCGATCACGATGCGAATCCTGTGCGATGTCATCGTCATCCCGCCGAAGAAGTTCTGGCAGAAATTCGACATTCCGAAGTACGTCAAGGACGACCTGTTCTGGGGCACCGAGGAATCGCAGCACACCTTGCAGGACTACTTCGGTGATGTGCGCATGCTCGCCACCGACACCGGCATGATGAATCGCGCTGCGAAGGTCGTATGGAAGCTGTGCGGAATCGACGGTAAAGCCTCGCGCTTCCGCAGCGAACCTGATCGCAGCTCGAGTCAGTTCGCAGCCTGATCCGTAATCCACAGCGCCAGTTAGCTTCATAGCAGCGCCTGCCGTCAGGAAACGTCATGCCCCACGTTGTCACCCAATCATGTTGCAGCGACGCGTCGTGCGTGTACGCGTGTCCTGTCAACTGCATCCATCCGACACCGGACGAGCCGGACTTCCTGACGGCAGAGATGCTGCATATCGACCCGGAGTCCTGCGTCGACTGTGGCGCCTGTGTATCAGCGTGCCCGGTCGATGCGATCGTCCCGAAGTCGAAGCTGACCGAAGCGCAGCTCCCGTTCCTGACGATCAACTCCGACTTCTACAAGCAGGAACGTCCGGACCGGCCGCTGCTTGCACCGGTGTCGCCGGCTCCGGTCGTCACGAAGGAGCGTCAGCCCCTTCGCGTCGCGATCGTCGGATCAGGTCCTTCGGCCATGTACGCCGCGGACGAACTCCTCACGCAGCCTGGCGTCAAGGTCGACGTCTACGACCGGCTCCCCCAGCCGCACGGTTTGGCACGCCTCGGCGTAGCTCCCGACCACGAAAAGACACGGCAGGTCTCGCGCCTGTTCGATCAGATTTCCGCCCAGTCCGGCTTCGAATTCCACCTCGGGGTCGAGGTCGGGACAGACATCACTCACGATCAACTCCTCGAAGACCATCACGCGGTGGTCTACGCCGTCGGTGCTTCGAAGGATCGTGAGCTGACGATCCCAGGCGCCGATCTGCCGGGACGAGCGTCTGCCACCGACTTCGTTGCCTGGTACAACGGACATCCCGATCATGCGCACCGCCGATACGACCTCTCGCACAAGCGGGCCGTCGTCATCGGCAACGGCAACGTCGCACTCGATGTCGCGAGAATCCTGACGATCGATCCGGATCGCCTCGTGGGCACGAACGTCCCCGCGCATGCACTGAGGGCGCTGCGCGAGTCGAACATCGAAGAAGTTCTCGTCGTCGGTCGCAGAGGCGTCGCTCAGTCGGCCTTCACGGTGCCCGAATTCGCAGGCCTACTCGCAACTCCGGGCATCGACGTCTCGATGCACCGGGATGAGATGATGCTCGACGCCGCTACCGACAGCCTGGCCGAAACAGACGATCTGCCACACGCAGTGGCGCAGAAACTGAACCTGCTGCGCCGCGTGGACGACATCTCGGGCAACGATCACAGGCGAATCGTGCTGCGATACCTGCTCTCGCCCACATCTATCCGCGGCGAAACAGCGGTCACGGGTGTGCAATTCGATCGCATGACGCTCGAAACCGCAGCAGACGGAACGGTCCAGTCCATTCCGACCGGCGAGGTCGAGACGGTCGACACCGGGCTGGTACTGACCTCGATCGGATATCGCGGCGTTGCACTACCAGGAGTTCCGTTCGACGACCGACGCAGCATCATCCCCAACGACGACGGTCGCGTACTCGATGCGCCCGGCGGCGATGTCGTTCGCGGTACCTATGTGACCGGCTGGATCAAGCGTGGGCCGTCCGGCTATATCGGAACCAACAAGTCCTGCGCCCAAAGCACTGTGCTCAATCTCGTCGCAGACTTCAATGCCGGCCTGCTGCCGGACATCGAGATCGCGCCCGAGCGGCGCAGGCCCTGGCGTCGCCGTCGGTGAGTGGTTGTCGGCTCCGCCTCCAGTGGCACGGTTGAGTGAACTAGCACCTACTTGACCGTGCCACTGGCGCGGAGCGCCCGAGTCTTGTCGAACTCCCGCCATCTGTCACCGGAGAACATGTCGGTCCCACTTGATACAACAGCACGGACACCGACTCCAGCACCCCCTCACTGGTCGTCGGCCCATACTCGACGAGGGGAAACATGAACGTTCACGCTTTGACACGCACGATGGACGCAGATCGCCTGATGGCCTCGGGAGTCTTTCTGGCGGCTGACCCGATGACGTCGGGCGCTGCGCTGAGACGGTTCGTCGATCAGATCGTCGAACTGGAATCGAGTCGGTCATCGGCAGGCATGGACGGCCGTTGCATCGCGTACGCGGATTCCGTGTTGTCGGACATTTTCGAGCGCGGCTGGCAACCAGCCGAACTGATCCACGTCATCAGGCGTCGGCTCGACAAACACGCCATACCGTTGTTAGAGGCGCTGATCGGATCGCACTCCAGGCGCACACTCGCACTATCGAATGCTCCCGACGAATGGCGCGGCCAATTGCGCGATCTCGGAATCGATCCGAGCACCGATCTCGTCTACTACAGAAAGTTCTCACGAGCGGACCCGCGAGCGTTCTGGCTGCATCTGTTTCGACTGCTGGCCCAGCTGCGGTTGCTTCCGTCCATGACCGTCGTCGTTCCACCGCCGTCACAATGGAGTATCCGGAAATCTGTACCGACCTCACATCGCCCGGATATCAAGATCCTGAACAAGATCCGCGCACTGCTCGCGAAGGCCGAGTCATCGACGTTCAGCGAGGAATCCGACACGTTCGCCGCGAAGGCTCAGGAGTTGATGACTCGGTATGCGATCGATAGTGCGGTCGTCGATGCCGCCGAAGGCTCGAGGCTCGACGCGATGGTGGTGACGAGACGAATCACCGTCGACAACCCCTACGCCGATGCAAAGATGCAATTGCTGTCCGGCGTAGCGACGACCAACGGCGCCAAGACGGTGTGGTACAAGAAATTCGGCTTGATCAGTATCACCGGCATGCCCGTCGATCTCGATCTGTGCGAACTCCTGTACACATCACTGCTCGTGCAGTCCGCCCGGGCACTCGACCATGCGGGCACGGATCCCGCCAGTCGCTCCCGAGGATTTCGACGGGCGTTCCTCCTCGGCTATGCCTGGCGGATACGAGAACGACTGGCGGAAGCCCGCGCACGAGCCGATCGATCGGCCGGCGAGACCTATGGTTCCTCTTTGGTACCGATTCTCGCCGAGCGGGACAGTGCGGTCGCATCGGTCTTCGAGAACTTGTTCCCGAAACTCGAAACCGTCAAGATCAGCGTCTCGGACAGGCTAGGTGTAAGTCAGGGACGGATGGCAGCCGAACGTGCTGACCTCACCGGTGGGAGAGAGCGGATCGAGGAGTAGCTCAGTACGCCGACGTCTTGCCCGCAGGCATGATCCCATGATGCAACTCTGCGACGTCGGGGTGAGCACGCGTGCGCGACTTCCACGCGTTCTCACCGTACGTCGAGAAGATCGGATTGTCCGGATCAGCCTCGACTCCCCGCGATCGCGCAGCAAGTTCTTCCGGTAGCGGCACGATCGGTACAACGGCATCCAGCGCAGGGCTGAGAAAGAACGGAACCGACAGCCGGTCGACTCCGGGTTCAGGTGCCAGGACACGGTGACGGGTCGCGCGGAGATACCCCTGCGTCGCAACTTCGAGGAGCTCGCCGATGTTGACGATGAAGGCGCCGTCGAGTGGTGGCACGTCGATCCACTCGTTTGGGGCCAGCTCGACTTGCAAACCCCGTGAACCAGGTTCGACGAGCAACAATGTCAAGACCCCGGAATCCTTGTGTGCGCCGACTCCCTGCGGGTTCTCCGCACTACCCGGGTACCGAACCACTTTCATCAGGGTTGCGGGACGGTGCGCGAAGGCGTCGTCGAACACGCCTTCATCCGCGCCGAGCGCTCGTGCCCACTGGCGCAGCAGTCGTAGACCGACGCCGGACATCTTCTCTTCCCAGGCAGTCATCGCAGGCTCGAGTTCAGGCAGAGCCGACGGCCAGAGATTCGGGCCCTGCAGGTTCCAATAGCCCTCGGCGTCGGCGATCGGCTCACGTTCCGGACCGATGTCGATTTGTTCACGCCAGTCACGTGCCCCGTTGGTGAGTTCACCGCCAAGTCTCGAGTAGCCGCGGAAGTGCGGACTCTTCAGTTGTGAAATCTCGTTCTTCTCGTCGGCGCCCAAAGCGAAGAACCGGCGAGCCAGCCCGAAGATTTCATCGACTTTCCTCTCCGGCACACCGTGTCCGACGAGGTAGAAGAAGCCTGACTCGTGCGCTGCGGCCAAGAGCTCCGAGCGGAAGGTGTCGGGGTCGCTGTCTGCGGCCGCCATATCGAGAACCGGAAGCATGGTTCTCAGTATCGGCTCGTCCATCGCTTCACGCCACCAGTTCTCCATCACTTAGCCCTTGTGCTAACTATCCTTGGACTGATACTTTGCCTTATGGCTCAGCAAACAGCCCATCTGGACGACGTCTTCCAGGCGTTGTCCGATCCCACCCGCCGTGCCGTGATCGACCGACTCGGACGCGGCCCTGCGAGCGTCAGCGAACTTGCCGAGCCGTTCGACATGGCACTTCCTTCATTCATGAAACATGTTCGAGTACTGGAACAGGGCGGCTGGATCACGACGAACAAAGTTGGTCGAGTACGCACCTGCACACTCGACGCGACGCCATTCTCGGCCGTCGAAAGCTGGCTGGAGCGTCAACAAGAAATCTGGGAAGCCCACACCGACCGCCTCGAACGGTTCGTCACCAATCAGGAGTAACGACATGACACAGTCGACCGCACCCTCACTCGATCTCACCGTTTCTCGCATCATCAAAGCGCCGAGAGCCGCGGTATGGGCAGCCTGGACGACCCCGTCCCAACTCGAGCAGTGGTGGGTGCCCGCACCGGCCTCCTCACGAGTTGTCGACCTCGAACTTGTTCCCGGCGGATCCTTCGTTACCGAGATCAGTGATGACGGAATCGAATTCGGTCCTCATATCGACGGCTGCTTCCTTGCCGTCGACGCACTGGAACGACTCGTGTTCACCACAGCGCTCGTTGCCGGATGGCGCCCCGCTGCCCAACCGTTCATCACAGCGTCGATCACGTTCGCCGACCACCCGGAGGGCACCGAGTACACGGCACTGGCAATGCACAAAGACGGCGCCGACGCCGCCCAGCATCGTGATCTCGGCTTCTACGACGGATGGGGAACGGTGACACGCCAATTGGCCGAGTTCACCGAACGCTGACACACCCAAGAGGGCATCAACCGCTGCCCCTTGACGGAGGACAACACATCTCGTAATCTACAACCAAATGGTTGTAGATGATGTCAGTGATGCCGACCTCGATCGCCTGTTCCAGGCGTTCGCAGATACCACTCGGCGAGACATCGTGTCGCGGGTACTCACCGGAGAGCATTCGGTGTCCGGCCTCGCTGCTCACTACTCCATGAGTTTCGCAGCCGTGCAGAAACACGTTGCGATACTGGAACGCGCTTCGGTCGTGAAGAAGGAGAAGCGCGGACGGGAGCAAATCGTGCGAATTCATCTGCTGGGCATAGAAAGAGCACGAGCACTGCTGGCCGAGTACGAAACGATCTGGCGACAACGCGTAGATCGAATTGCCGACATTCTCACCGAAGACGAGGGAGACCCTTCATGACTGTGATCAGCACGAAACAGAACGCCAAGGAACTGAGCTTCACCATCGTCGCCGAGTTCGATGCGAATGTCGAACGTGTGTGGCAAATTTGGGAAGATCCACGTCAGCTCGAGCGGTGGTGGGGACCCCCGACGTGGCCCGCAACCTTCGAATTGCTCGAGTTCACACCCGGCGGCATAGCCAACTACTACATGACGGGACCGGACGGCGAAAAGGCCCGCGGCTGGTGGCGTTTGACGTCGATCGATGCGCCCAGAACACTCGCTTTCGACGACGGGTTCGCCGACGACAATTGGGAACCGGTCGAGTCGCTCGGAATCACCCACGCGGTCGTCACTCTCGACGACGTCGACGGTCGAACCCGAATGACCATCACGTCGAAGTTCGAGAACACCGATCAAATGCAGAAAATGATCGAGATGGGTATGGAAGAGGGCATGGGCCAGGCGATGGGGCAGATCGACGACATCCTGCGCTGACACGCCCTGCAGCGTCAGGACGACGCCCACACCCCCAGTTCGTTTCCGCTCGGATCCGTGAAATGGAAACGTCGTCCACCGGGAAACTCGTACGGCCCGTTCACCACTGCACCACCAGCAGTGGTGACGGCGTCGACGGATGCATCCAGGTCATCCGAGTACAGGAGCACCAGGGGACCACCCGACGGCTGAGGTTCCGCGACCTGCGCCAGACCCCCGACTTCGTCGCCGTCCGCGCCTTTGATGCCCACGTACGCGGGGCCGTACTCGTTGAACTCCCAGCCGAATGCCGCCGAATAGAAGTCACGGGCAGCGGTCAGATCCGTGACGGATAGCTCGACATAGTCGATGCGATGGTGCGCATGGTCGGTCATGCCGCGACCATACCCAGAGCATCCGACAGAATGTCGTCTACTCCGGAATGGAGCTGACGGTGAACGGCTCGACCGGCTCGCCCCCACGCTTGTCGAACTGACTGTTCACCACGAGGAGCCTGTCCTCCGTCGCAGCCACGGTCGTCGGGTACGCGAACGACGCGTCGGTGATCTCACCGACCACACGACCGGACCTGCCGTCGTCGGACAGATCGACCCGAGCGATGACGCCGTCGCGGTTGCGCACCACGTACAGCGTGTCGTCGTCGAGTTCGAGACCATCCGCGTTCGACAAGGTCGTGCCGCCCAGATCGACTTGCGTAATTTCTTTCGACCGGACGTCGATGCGGTACAGATTTCCGGTCGACGACTGTGCAACGACGAGTGCGTCGTCGTCCACCTCGACGATGCCGTTCGCATTGAACCCCTCGCCGTACACGAACGGAGATCCGGTGAAGTCGACGAACGCTTCCAGCGGTCCGTCCTGTGCCCCGTCGCGAACTTGCTCGGCGGGGATCCGGAACAGTGCGGGACTGCGGGAGTCGGTGACGAATGCATCGCCGTTGTCTGCGATCACGACATCGTTGAGGAAGGTTGCTTCTTCACCGAGGCCGTTGGCGAAGGTCCCCACCAGTGTCCCGGACATACTGTCGTACACCCAGACCTTGCCCGTCGCGCCGCCGGCGATCACCAGCCTGTTCACATCGTCGTCGCCGTCGCCACCGTCGGACACATCGATTCCTGCAGCCCCGGTGCGTCCGTCCGCCCCGCCGGGCAGTAAGACCTCCAGCTCGGACGTGCCGAGCCTCCCACGGAACACAGCACCGTCTCCCGTCGAAGTCACGTAGAACGTGCCGTCGTCCGCGGTGATTCCCTCGGGAAAGACACCAGATCCGGGCAAGGTGTACACATCGGCACTCGACGACGCCTGCGTCTGCGTGGTCTGCGCGGTCGACTCGACTGTGGGAGTGGGTGCTGTGGGAGTGGGTTCGGATGAACTACACGCAGTAATCAGAAGCGCGGCGACGGCGATGGCTGGTAATGCGAGGGAGGCACGGTTCACCCTCTCGAGTGTTCCATATGTCCGGATAGTGTGACTCGGCCCTCGACGAGGCCCGCTCGGTTGAAGACGAACGTGGTATGCGGTGGCACTCCCGGGCATATCGCCGCCAGGAGCACCACCGCAGCATCGAGGGATCAGCAGGAAGACTTGTAGACGTACTGCGCGCCGTCGCCGTCGACGTTGTCCGCGGTGATCACGTGGAAACCGGTGGAAATGTCCGCAGTCACTGGCTTGCCGTCGAGAGCCGCCATGGCCTGGTTGACGCCATCGGTGCCGATCGTGTCTGGCTGCTGCGCAATGAGTGCCTGCACGGTTCCTTCGCGGAGCTGCTTGATCTGCGCAGGACCGGCGTCGAAGCCGACGATCTTGACCTGATCCTGCTTACCTGCCTGCCGCACTCCGGTCGCTGTACCCTCGGCCGCAAATGTGTTGGCTGCGAAGATGCCGACAATGTCGGAGTCCTTGGCCAGAGCCGCGGAGACCAGTCGAGCAGCCTCTGCCGGGTCGTTGTGGCTGTACTGCACACCCAGGTATTCGAATTGGGAATTGGCTCCGACCGCTTCCTCGAATCCGGCCACTCGTGCGTCGGCAGTCGAGATACCCGGATCTGTCGAGATGACCAGCACCTTGCCACCGCCAGGGCTGAGCCGTTCGATGGCGTCGAACGCCTCGGCTCCGCCGCCCTTGTTGTCCGAGGAAATGGCGGATACCGCGATGGACGGATCCTCGAGGGTGGTGTCCACGAGTACGACCTTGATGCCCGCGTCGGCCGCGGCCGCGAGCGGAGCCTGCATGGCCGCCACATCTGTCGGCGCAATCAATATTGCCGATGGTCGCGATGCCACGACCGAGTCCACGATCGGCTTCTGCAGGGTTGGATCGAATTTGACCGGCCCCTGGGTGTCGACGGTGACTCCGGCGGCCTCGGCAGCTGCCTCGATTCCGCACTGCATGCTGATGTAGAACTCGTCGCCGCTCACGCCCTGAATGAAGGCGATCTTGCCGCTGCCGCTTTCGGAATCGGAGGAACAACCTGCCAGGAACATTGCGGAGACCGAAGCGACACTCAGTGCAACGACGGCGGTGCGTGATGTGATCATGGTCGACTTTCTTCTATGTGGTTGGAGGAGAGGGAGAATGGACTGGACCGGTTATGGATGTCGCGACCAGAGCTTCCTGAGGGAACCAGGTGACTGGCCTCGGCTCGCTGCGTCGCGTCGACGCTGATCGAAGTAGACGGCGGCAATGAGCACCGCACCCACAGCGACTTGCTGCCAGAACGGCTGAACTCCGACGATCACGAAGCCGTTCTGCAGTACGGCCGGGATGAACAGACCGACGACCGTGCCGAACATGGTGCCGATACCACCGAAGAGACTGGTTCCCCCGATGACCACGGCAGCGATGACGTTCAAGTTGGTCTGCGATTGGCCCGCGATTGCAGTGGTTCCGTACTGGGACAGTGACAGAATGCCCGCGAGTCCGGCGAGAGTTCCGGACAGTGCGTATATCTTTACCAGATGCATGTCCACCTTGATGCCGACGCGTCGCGCGGACTGCTCTTTCGATCCCACGGCGAAGGTGTACAGGCCGAACTTGGTGCGATGCAGAATGATTCCGAAAATGACCACGAGCACGAGGGCGATACTCGAGATGAGCGGAATCGTGGTGGCGGGCACATTGCCGTAGCCGATCGTATCGACCAGCACTGGTGGTACGTCGCGAATATCGACACCGCCGGTAATGACCTGCGACAGTCCCAGAGCTCCACCGAGAGTACCCAGTGTGACGATCAGCGGGGGCACCTTCGCCATGCCGATCAGGAACCCATTGAGCAATCCCCATGCAAGACCGCACAATAGGGACACCACGATCCCGATCGCTGCGACCGACCAACCTTGGCCTCCGATCGCGGCCATGGTCTTGGCCGAGACGACACCGGAGAATACCAGTACCGATCCAACGGACAAGTCGATACCGCTCGTGACGATCACGAACGTCATGCCGATGCCGAGCACGGCCAGGATGGAGACGTTCTGGATAATCTGGCGGATGTTGCCCCATTCGGGGAAGCTCCCGGGCGCCATGATCGAGAAGACGATGCAGATGGCGAGCAACACGAGCACGATCTGAAATACCTGGATGCGGGCCAGCTTTCCGATCGATTCGACGAAATCGAACGTGTGCCGCGATGGATTGCCGCTAGGGGGCAACGGTTCGAGGGACGGGGTGATCGTCTGATGACTCATCGTGCTGCTCCCGTTGTTGCGCCGGTCATCGCACCGACGAGTTCTTCCATGGTCGTGTTCTTGGCGTCGAGCGTGGCGACGCGTTTACCCATACGCAGCACCTGCACTCGGTCGGCCACCTCGATGACATGGGGCATCGAGTGACTGATGAAGACCACTGCCACTCCCCTGTCCGCGACGCGACGGATGGTGTCGAGAACGTTGCGGGTCTGCACGACTCCGAGGGCTGCGGTCGGCTCATCCAGAAAGACGACGCCTTTGGCCCAGGCGACGGCTCGGGCAATTGCAATTGCTTGCTGCTGACCACCCGACATGGCTCCTACCGGAACGGTCAGGCTTCGCACGGTCGCACCCAGTTCGTCGAGAGCATCCTGCGATTGCTTGCGCATGCTGGAGACGTCGAGAAAGCCGAGCTTCCCGAACAGGCCTTTGGCGGGCAACTCACGACCGAGAAACATGTTCTGTTGTGCGTTCAGATGCGGTGCAAGGGCCAGATCCTGGAACACGGTCTCGATTCCGAGTTCTGCTGCAGCAGTAGGGCTATCGAGATCCACCCGGTTTCCCTTGAAGCGAATCTCACCGCTGTCGACGGCGAGACTGCCCGACAGCGCCTTGACCATCGTGGACTTGCCGGCGCCGTTGTCACCGATAAGTGCGACGACTTCGCCTGGGTAGATATCGAAGTCGGCATCGTCGAGAGCACGGACGTTTCCGAAGCTCCGAGACAAGCCTCTGGCTTCGAGTATCGGAGTCGCAACAGGTGCAACGCTGGTCATGAGTACTCCTTGGGTGAAATAGACAATTCGACGGTGTGGCGATCGAGGACCGCGTCACCGCCGGTCTTGCGATCGCGCAGCGTGCCTGTCACCTGCATGTTCCATCCCTCGCCGACGCTCGTTCACAGCAGCCCGGAGATAGTGAGATGGGTGCCGTCGACCCTCGTTTCGAGGTTCGTTCTGCAACGAGTGTGACCCACGCGACTCGACTTGTCACGCGTTTGGCGAGAATCCATGTCATCGATGACATGGACCCACCGCGGAGGTCGGCCGGGGACGCTCAGAACTCGATAACCCTAAGGCACCCACAAGGGCATCTGAAATGCACGAATACGAGGATTCGCCGAATCGCTGCCCTACGTGACACACCTTCCTGTAGCGTCCATGACATCGATGACATGTTCGGACGTGCGACCGCCGAATGACATCGGTGACATGACCCGAGAGACGAAGGCAGATTTTCATGGCACAGTTCGACGGCCGAACGATTCTAGTGACCGGCGCAAGCGGCGGTATAGGTGCCGCTACGGTGCGTCGCCTCGTAGCCGACGGCGCAGACGTCATCGCCGCAGGCCAGTCCGTCGATGCACTCGAGCAGCTGGCCGCCGAGTCCGGCGCGCGACCATTGCCGTTCGACCTGACGTCGGAGGACAGTGTTCGCGATGCAGTTGGCGGGTTGGAGCTGTACGGCGTAGTCAACTGCGCCGGATTCGGCGGTGAGATCGCCACGCCCCAAGACACCGACATCTCGGTGTTCGACAAAGTCATCTCCATCAACGCCCGAGGAAGCTTGCTGGTCATCAAGCACACAGCGCCGGCGATGATCGCTGCGGGAACCGGATCCATCGTCAACGTCTCGAGCCAGGCCAGTCTCGTGGCATTGACGGGCCACATCTCCTACGGTTCATCCAAGGCCGCACTCGACAACATCACGCGAGTAGCGGCACTCGAGCTCGGCCCGCACGGGATTCGCGTCAACGGCGTGAACCCGACCGTCGTGATGACGGACATGTCTGCGTTCTACTGGGGTCGCCCCGAAGTCGAAAAGCCGTTCCTACATCAGATGCCGCTGGGACGATGGGCGACGGAGGACGAGATCGCCGCACCCATTTCGTTCTTGTTGAGCGATGATGCTTCCATGATCACCGGGGTGTCGCTGCCGGTGGACGGCGGCTACACCAGCCGATGACGAGCAGACGGGGGTAGGAACATGACCACTATGCAAGACGTTGCAGCCCTGGCACGGGTCAGCGCCAAAACCGTCTCACGGGTGTACAACAACGACCCACACGTGGACCCGGAGACACGAGCGCGGGTCACCGATGCACTGAACTCGCTCAACTACGTTCCCAACACGATGGCAACTTCGTTCCGGACTGGCCAGTCCGCAGCGGTCGGCGTGGCTGTCCCCGACATCGACGACCCATTCTTCTCTTCGATCGCTCGCGCGGTCGAGGATCGCGCACGAGCAGACGGTATGGCTGTTCTCGTCACCAGCCTCGGACACGACGGCGGCCAGGAACAAGGCCTGGTCGAGTCGCTACTGCGTCGACAACTCAGCGGGCTGATCATCGCACCGACCGGAAACGACCATCGCTACCTCGAGCGTTGGCTCGACAAGACACCGACAGTCTTCGTCGATCGCGCACCGGACGGCCTCAAGACCGACAGCTTCGTCGACGACGATCACGGCGGCGCGGTTCTGGCCACGGATCACCTCCTCGATCTCGGACACACTCGCATCGCGATCATCGGCGACAGCGCACGCATCCCGACCAGCCGAAATCGGCTGGACGGATACCGAGAATCGTTGGAAGGCCACGGAATCGCGTTCGATGACGCGCTGGTCTCACTCGGGGTCCAGAACCGCGACGACGCCAGAGCCGCGCTCACCGAACTCACTGATCTCGACTCCCCGCCGACAGCACTGTTCCTTTCGAACGCGCGAACCTCGATGGCATGCGTTCCAGTCCTGCAACAGATGAATCTGCTGCACTTGGCGTTCGTCGGATTCGGCGATTTCCCGTTGGCCGACGCGGTGCGCCCGCCAGTGACCGTGATCGATCAAAACCCCGCCGAACTCGGACGCTTGGCAATCGAGCGGCTGATCCGACGCATCGACAGCCCACACGCCCGGTATCGGCGACGAAACGTGCTCGGTGTCGAACTCGTAAGACGCGAATCCTGCTCTCCGAGAACCGAAAATCCGTTCAGATGAGACCGAGCTCCCGGACTATCTGTTCGACCTGACTTGCCGTGCTCGATTCGGCATCGACACGGATGTGGGGCACCAGGACCGGGGAAGATGGCGCGTCGACGGGCCGATGCTCATCGCGGGCGGCCTTGCGAGCGGCGCGTCGGCTGGCGAAAAGTTCTGGCGATCCATCGATGTGGACGACCACGACGTCGGCGGGGGCCACGTCCTGCACCAGCTTTTCCCATTCGGGTCCTGCGGCGAGTTCACGCGTGAACGGAGCCACGAGAACGGGACGCTGACCGACGGCCACTAGGTCACGTGCGACCGAACGCAGGGCGTCGTACCGCCCCTCCCGGATCGTATCCGAATGCGGCCCTGCGCCGTTCCAATGCGGACCCTCGACGAGCGAGTCCAGCCGGTCCAGTAGGGGGTTGGTCAGGGTGTCGAGGTCCAACATCGGGGCACCTAGATGCTTGGCGAGTTCCCTTCCGAGGGTGGTCTTTCCGCTTCCGGCAGCGCCGGCTACGACAAGAACGGGTGCGCATACTCCGGCGTTTCCGGTGACACCTTGACAGACATGAGGCATAGCGTGGATCATACAAGACAACGTTGTCTCACAGGTGAGTTCAACGCCTCCGAGGAGAGTGAGTTCAGCACCCTCCACCGAACGATCCACCGAGAGTTCACGTGACCGAGCGAGCCAGCATCAAAGACGTCGCCGCGTTGGCCGGCGTCAGTTTCAAGACCGTTTCTCGCGTCGTCAACGGCGTGGACACGGTGTTGCCCGAGCTCCGGGAGCGGGTCGAGGCGGCTGTGCAGACATTGAACTACGTTCCCAACTCAGCCGCACGATCACTCAAGTCCGGTTCCGGCAACACCATCGGCATCATCGTCGACTCGATCGACGACGTGTTCTTCGCATCTCTCGTCAGCGCAGTCGAGGACCGCGCACTCGAGCTCGGCTTAGCAGTCATCGTGGGTAGCACGGGGTTCGATGCACAGCGTGAACGCGACCAACTTGCCGTGCTCGCGGGCCAGCACGTCCGCGGGATCATCCTCGCTCCGGTCGGCGATCACAGCGACTTCCTCGTTCCACGGCGTCGAACTCTGCCGACGGTCACCATCGACCGATCGATTCCAGGATTCGATTCGGTGATCGTCGACGACTACGGTGCCGCCAAGCAGGCTGTGCAGAAGCTCGTGGATTCCGGCCATTCGAACATCGCCCTGCTCGGATTCGACGACAGATTGCAAACTGCGCGACGTCGCCGTGAAGCGTATCTCGACGTCCTCGCAGACCTGGGGCGGATACCCAATACTGCTTTCGCACCTCATGTTTCACTGGCAGCTGATTCTGTACGTCCGGTCGTCAAGAAGCTGCTGGCCGAGCCGGAGCCCCCCACTGCATTCTTCGTGGCCAATGCACGGCATGCCATTGCCGTCGTGTCCGTTCTGCACGAGATCGGACGTACCGACATCGCGATGGTCTCGTTCGGTAACTTTGCACTTGCAGACGCCGTCGATCCGTCGGTGACATGCATCGACCAGGATCCTTACCGCATCGGCAACCTCGCTTTCGATCGTCTTGTGCGCCGATTCGACGATCCCTATCTCGAACCCGAGGAACAGATCGCTCCCACGGTGTTGATGGAGCGGGTTTCCCACTCACTCACCCCGACTTCCAAGAAATGAGAACACGTCCGTGAAATCCAGACTTGTTGCGGGACTTGACCTCGGGAGCACCGGCGTCAAAGTACTGGTAACCGACGAGACCGGCACCGAGTTGCTCATGGAGCAGCGCCCGACGCCCTGGCGGCACGGGACCGGTGGAACCACCGATCTTGCGGCCGAGGACCTGTTGGACACCGTCGCCTCGCTGTTCGACGAGGTCGCCCGCCGATTGCCCGAGACTACCGGCGACCCGCTCGCCCGCATCGCGGCCATCGCGATTTCCGGAATGGGCGAAACCGGCTTCTTGCTCAGCGAAGACAACGTTGTCTGCGCCCCGGCATTCGCGTGGTTCGATCCCCGAGGTCGCCAGCAGGTCGACGCGTTACCCCAGCAGCTGCGAGACGAGTTCGCCGGCCGAACCGGCCTGCCCGCCGGGGTCCAGGTGTCCGTCGTCAAGATTCTGCATCTGCGAGACAACGGCCTCGATCTGACCGGACTGCGATGGTTCAACCTACCTGAATTCGTCGTATTGTCGCTCGGTGGCCGGGCCGTGGCCGACTACTCGCTGGCGTCGCGCACCGGTTTGTTGGATCAGGACACCGGCGAGCCGTGGACCGAAATGCTCGAATACGTCGGCGTCGGACCACAATTTCTGCCTCCACTGATCGACGCGGGATCCGATCTCGGAACAGCAGACCATCCAACGCTTCCGGACGCCATCGCCGGCGCCCGTCTCACCGTCGCCGGCCACGACCATCTGGTCTCCGCCGTCTCCGGCGGAGAAATCGATCGGGACCGCTACCACGTTTCCATGGGCACAGCCGAAGTTCTGCTTCGCGTCCTCGACGAACCGCTCACCCGGGCAGCCCGGACACGCCTGGCTGCCCACTTCATCAATTCTGTCCGTCACGTAGTGCCTGGCCAGCACGTCCTCGTCGCGGGGGTGAAGACGGGTCTACTGATGCGCCGAGCCTTGCAACTGTGCGACATCAACGATCGCGCGGGTAGGGATCTTCTCGATCGACGGGTGGCGGCACTCGGCCCCGACAACGCGGTGACCGACGGCGGACTCGAGGTCAGCGGAGCTCGCAATGACGATGGAGTTCTGTCGATCACCCTTCGAACCGACGGGGTGAACTCCGCCGAGCTCTTCCGGGCGATTCTGCTACACGGGAACGACGAGATCGCTCGGCTGACGCATGCTCTCGACGCCGAAGTACCCGAAGCCACGAGCACATTGCTCACCGGCGGCTGGGCGAGCATGACCAGCGTTCGAGATGCCCGCTCGAAAGTCCTGCCGAATGTCAGCGTGTCCACGAGATCGCAGGACACTGCGTACGGCGCGGCAATGTTCGCCGCACAACTTCTCGCGCTCACGAAAATCTGAGCCCACATATCCGATTCGAGACAACGTTGTCTCACGACTACTTCACCACAACAACACGACCACTTCACCACAACAACAGGAGAGAACCATGAACGAGCTCACCACTCTCGAACGCCGCGGAATGGCTGCCATTTCCACACCGGAGGGCAACATGCTCATCGTGGCAGGCGATCAGCGCAATGGAATGAAAGCCGTCATGACCGACGCGCCCGACGGGCCAGGTTCGGTGACCTTCGAGCAACTCGCCGGGGCCAAGGCCGATCTCGTGCGTTATCTCGGGAACCACGCGCCGGCCATTCTGCTCGACCCCGAGGTCGCTCTGCCGAAGATCGTCGACGACGCCACCCTCTCCCGCGACACCGCACTCGTGGTCGGAATGGACGCATCGGGGTTCGAAGAAACCGACGGGCTCCGCTACACCCGCTACGTCGACGGCGTCACCCCTCGTGTCGTTCGCGACCTCGGCGGCGACGTGGCGAAGATGCTGTTCTACATGCGCCCCGACAAGCAGGGCGTCGATTCACGTGTAGCCGAGGAAATCCGCGAGATCGTCAAGGCATGCTCGTCGGAGGGCCTTCTTCTGATCGTCGAGATCCTCACCTACAAGTTGGACGGTGAATCCGACGAGGACTACAAGGCGGTCTTCGGCACGCTCATCGCGGATTCCGCCCGTATCTCGGTCGAGTGCGGGGCGAAGGTTCTCAAGCTTCCATTCCCCGGGTCCGCCGAAGCGTGCGCGGCTGTCACCGAAGCAGCGCAGGGTGTTCCGTGGGCCGTTCTGTCGGCGGGAGTCGATCACGAGACGTTCATCGAACAGGTCCGCACGGCTGTCGCCAACGGTGCGAGCGGCGCCATGGCGGGACGCTCACTGTGGAAGGACAGCATGGCGGTGTCAGCCGAGACTCGCAGAGACCTGCTGACCAACCGCGCACTTCCGCGACTGAAAGAGCTTGCGCAGGCGGTCAATTCCTGAGGAAGGATCATCGACCGAGCTCGGAACGGTTTCCGGGCTCGGTCGTCGGAGATTGTCAGGGAGTGTCGACTGCTCGCGGCTCCCCGAGCTTGACGACGATAACGCCGGCGAGGATGAGTAGACCGCCGGCAACTTGGACTGCCCGCGGAGTCTCGCCGAGGAGCAGCCATGCGAAGACCAGTGCCGAGAGTACTTCGGTGAGTCCGATGAACGAGGCGAGGCGAGAGCCGAGGCGCCTGATCGCGGCGATGCCGCAGACGTACGCCA
Organism: Rhodococcus sp. FG69; assembly: GCF_057808915.1. Lineage (NCBI taxonomy): Bacteria > Bacillati > Actinomycetota > Actinomycetes > Mycobacteriales > Nocardiaceae > Rhodococcus > Rhodococcus sp. FG69. The sequence goes on from NZ_JBMDIX010000036.1 coordinate 50,877, forward strand.
CCGCCGCCGTCACGACGCCGAGTCCCAGGACCGATATCCACCACGGCATCGTGAGACCGGCGAGCAGCACGTCGCCGGCAGTAGCGAAGAACGGGACGATCCCGACCAATCCCGCCAGCAGCAGAATGGTTCCGCCGCAGAGCAATCCGGCCGCAGCGAGCGTCAACGGCGGCAACCCGTTGCCTTCGTCGGCGGACATGATCCAGTACACAGCAGCACCGGCCATCGCCGCGAGGGCCCACACCACACCGACCGGGTCGATGGATGTGCCGGAGACGAGATCGAGCACCAGAATCAATCCGACGGCGGCCAGCGCGGCACCCGCAACAGTCTTCAGCGTCGGACGTTGCTTGTGCCGCAACCACATCCAGCTGATCACCGCAATCGGGGAGGTGAATTCGATCAGCAAGGCGACGCCCACCGGCATGTAGCCGACGGCGTTGAAGAACGCCAACTGACAACCCGCGACCGCGAAGGCTCCGTACGCGAGGATTATTCCGGCATTGCTCGACAGCAGACCCCAGCGACCACGCAACGCCAACACGCCCGGAATCAGCAGCACCGCTGCGGCGATGAGAATCCTGGATGTAACTGCAGCCCCGGCAGACCAACCCGCGTCGAGCAAGCTCTTCGCCAACGGCCCCGACAACCCGAACGCTGCGGAGGACACCACGGCCAAGCCGAGCCCCGAGGCGAGCCGGGAGGGCGGCCGAAGCGCTATGTCATTGGTCAAAGAAGTCATGGACCATGACACTAGGGACCGCGAGGTAAGGTGTCAACATGGTTTTCACTCATGACACCGAGGGTGCGCTCACGTCGGCGGTCGCTCTGGTGAACTCCGGCGAGGACCCCGATACGCTCACCACACGGGAGCAGCTGTCGGCCTTCTTCGTCGAGCAGGGCTACACCGGCCGCTTCGACGGCGACGAGGTCGAACTCGAGACCGTCCGAAATCTGCGCCCGTCGCTGCGTCGCCTGCTGACCAGCGATCGGGACTCCGCGGTGGAAATCGTGAACACAATCCTGTCCGACGCCCGTGCTTTGCCGAGACTGGTCCGCCACGGCGAGATGGACTGGCACCTACATGCGGTGAGCGATGATCGCCCACTCGCAGACCGCATTGCCGTCGAAACGGCGATGGCGATGATCGACGTCATCCGCGCCGATGAGCTGTCACGGCTCGACATCTGCGCGGCAGACTGCAACGGCATCGTTCTGGATCTCTCGCGCAACCGTTCGCGCAGATTCTGCAGTACGGCGTGCGGCAACCGCGAGGCGGTCGCGGCCTACCGAACCCGCAAATCCGGTCTCTGAGCTACCTGCCCTCAGAGTTACCGCCGGGACTCACTTTCCACCCACGATCGGACGCTGCCCGCACCTACAGCGCCACAGCGATCAATGCGATCACCTCGGCTACGCTTCGACCCCATCACAGCTCGTCGAGCCCGATCAGGCCGTCCTGAATCGCCCGTGCCAGCAACGAGGCTTTGGTCGATGCAGGACGACCGGCACGGTGATACTTCGTGCGGATCCGAGTGAGGTGCGTGTTCACCGTCCCAGGTGCAATGAACAGTTGCTGCGATACAGCCGACTTGTGGTCGTTCCTGATCCACGTCAGCAGCACTTCGACCTCGCGGGCACTGAGTCCCGGATCGGTCCGACGCGTCGGGCCCTCGAGATGCGGCGACTGGACGAGACTGGAGGGGAAATGCGCTGCAACGCTCATCGATCGTCCTTGGTGTCCGGGCGCCGCCGAATTCGATCGGCGACGCGGGCGTGGTCGGACATCAATGGAATCTCAGAATCTCCGCAGGTTCACTCCGCCACCTGAGTGTGCGCGCACTCAGGTGATAGCAATGACTCTCACCGAACGCTGTGAACCGCACGCTCTTGTCATACAGTGGCAATCCGACATGCAACCGAATTCGACAGGGGCCACGTTGACCGACCACGACGGTCCAACTCGTCAATTCATCGACGCGGGGATTCGGTATCTCGTGAGCAACCCCAGGCAGGTGCTCGACCGGGGAATTCGCAGCGAGGACATCGTCCACCATGCGAACGCGTCACAAGCGACGTTCTACCGAAAATTCAACACCAAGGCCGATTTCATCGACGCCGTCGTCACCGAGCTCACGAGCTTCGAACGTGTCTCGGCCGAAGACATCGAACACCTCGTCGATTCAACGATGCAGGCGCACGACAATTCGCTGCGTCCCGCGGTGCTCGCGATCGTCAACCGCTGGTTTGCCGGCCTCACGGACGACACGTCGACAGCAACCGACCTACTGGCCCGAGTATTCGGCAGCGACTACGCAATCAAGACCGACTACGCGAGACGGGACAGGCTCGCACTGTCCGCATTCGAGGCGCTGTTCCGTACGACGGACGCGGCGCTGCGGCGTCCGTTCACCACCCGAACATTTGCGATCGCGGTGAATGCACTACTCGACGGGTTCCGCAGCAGAAGCGCAGTCGACCCCGAAGCGGTCACGGCCGATGCGGTGGCAAGCGCCCTTCTGGCCCTGATCGGTTCCGCCGTCGACACCTCTGGTGGCCACCAGCACCTGGACGACATGATCGAGCCCATCGAAGGTTCGACTCCCACACCGATGCCGCGCGACCCCCGTACAGCCATCATCATGGCCGCACGAATTGAACTGGGCAAGCGCGGCTACTTCATGACGAGATTGGACGACATCGCTGACGACGCCGGTGTTCCGCGTGCCGCGTTGAAAAAGCTGTTCCCGACGAAACTCCACATTCTCGTGGCCGCACTGCAAGCCAACGTCGACGCGCTGCGGGAAAGCGTGGCCGACGACCTGTTGATCGGGTTGGACGACGTCACGGTCATAGACAACTTCCTACTCCGTTGCGCTCAGCTTGCCGCGGACGAAAGTGCTTTCATGGACGCACTGTTGGTGGCTGTCGCCCACGACACTTACGGCGAACCTGAGGGCTTGATGTCGGTGAAGCAGAAGCTGAACATCCCGGCCATCATCGGGCCCATCATTGAGCGGGGTCAGGACAACGGGACCCTAGCGCTCATCGGCACGCCTGCGGACCTGGCGGCAGGTATCACCAACACCCTCCTCATGCGATGTTTCACACGACGAAACGTCAGTCCCGAGGAGAATGCGACGTTCGTCGGTGACTTGCTCCTTCGCGGCTTGAAGCAGCCTCAATAGACCACCCGGAACCACGATTCGGTTTCCTGTGAAAGCTGTTCCATTCGCACTGCGCGTCCTCCCGGACGGTCGAACAACCGCACCCCATCGCCCAGCAGAACCGGCGCTGTGAAGACGAGAATCTCGTCGAGCAACTGCTGTTCGATGCACTGACGCGCGACGTTGGCTCCCAAGATATTGACGTACTTGTCCCCCGCCATCTCCTTCGCCGTTGCGACGGCGGATTCCAGATCGGTTGCGACGACCAGTCCCTCGGGCGGCGGCTGAGGCGGACGATGAGTCAGCAGTACGACCGGTCCGTCGTACTGCCCTCCGAAGGCGCCTTCCGCGTCGGTACCACGGTTCGGATCGTCACCGAAGAACGTGACGGCACCGCACACAATTGCGCCGATCTGCTCGAGTAGGCGGTCCGCAGTCTCGTTCTTCTCGCCCACGTGCTCGGACAGCCACGACATGTCACCGCCGGGACCGGCGATGAAACCGTCGACCGACATCGTTGCGGAGTACAGGAGCTTGGCCATGATTCTTCCCTTCGTCGCAGTCGTTCAGTAAAGACTTCCAGCGCGGAAAGAACTCATCGTCGATCGACACCTCGCTCGTTAACAAAACGAATGGTATCAATAGACATCTCGGTGACCGCCGGAGACGATCTCGACCCGAACGAGGACCATGACCGAGCATGCACCGCCGCGACGGCACGACGCCGTGGTGACCACTCTGGTCATCACCTCTATCGTCGCAACAGGAATCGTCGTCGCCGGTCTGACCGCCACACCGGAGGCGCCGGAGCTGACGGTGCAGCCTGTCGCACCGGCATCGGACAACCCGCCATTGGCCGAAGAGTACGAGTACGTCACCCCGGAAGTGGAGTACCCGACGACAATCCCCGGATGTGACACCGTCGACCGGCCGGTGGCTTCGACGTACTCGTCATACTTCGGAACAGGCTCGCAGAGCTACGACAATCCGATCGCGCCACGGTTCAGCGGACCGAAAGCGCATCGCATGTCGCAAGCACTCCTCGCTGCACTCCCATCGAGAATCACGTTCCAGGACGGCATCATTCCGTACTTCGATCCGATTCCCGTCTACGAAGGAATGACCGAAGAGACTGCGATCGATTCGACGAGTGCATACGGATCGATTCCCGCCGACACCGGAGACGGCTATCTCAGCGTCGGCGTCGGCCAGACCGACGGCGGTGTACCGCCCTGCATCGCAGGCGATGTCGACGAACGGGCGACCATGTCCGACGGTACCGTGGTCGACACCTTGACCACCTGGTACGAGGTCAACGGTGATCGCACCTACGAGCGCAATGCCACCGCCTATCGCCCCGACGACTCCGTGGTGTCGGCCTACACATCGGCCCCGGCCGAGGAAGAGGCTCTGCCGCTCTCGCGGGACGAGCTGATCGACATAGTGACCGCGCCCGGGTTGGAGACCTCCACCCCTCCCCCACCCGGGACCCCGGGAAACATCTCGGAGTGCAGCCCGTCCACGCTGACCGAATCGACTCGCGAGTACACCGTCACCGATGTCGCAACCTTGGATGCCGCGCTGCGCCAGGCTGATACCGCCGCTCTTGCACCATCGCCACCGCTCGGATCACTACGCACGAGCGGATGGGGCGGCGGACTCTGCCAGGTCGTGAACAGCGCGGCAGGTGTACTCACCATCGCGATCAGCGATGACCCGCAACCCGACCCCGGCTATGCCGTGACCGGCACCACCGTGTCATTGCCGTCACCTTCCGGAATGGGAATAACGATCACGACCGAGCGTCCATGGGAACGCGCGGATCTCGAAAGACTCGCCCTGACACCCGGATTGGATCTACCGTGAAATCCTCCGTGCAACGCGCCATCGCGGGAGCCGTCGCCGTTGTCACGGTATCTGCGGCCGCGGTGGTCCTGATGCAAGACCGATCGACGACGATCAAGCGCATCACCGACGCCTCCCCTGCCGCTCCCGGAGTGGCGTGGGTGACGGAAGTGTCGGCAAGCGGAATCGACGGCGCGACGTTCTCCGATCCCCGAACCGGTTCGATGTATCCCTGGGGCCCGGGCTCGATCCGCATCGACGACATGCTGCTCACGCTCGCGGTCACTCCGGACGGTGATGGCATGAACTCCGACGCCGTCATGGTCGCCGTCGACGCGGCCAGCGGCGCTGTGAAGTGGACGTCGCCCGCATTCGAACTCGCGTCGTGCGCAGAGCAGCCGCTGGGCGGCATGCTTGTTTGCCACAGGCCGTCGTACAGCGAACAACTCGGCCTGGTCACCTTCGATCTGACCACGGGTGAATCGCATACGATCGAGACTGCACCCGAGATAGTCGCTGCGACAGTCGCCAACGATCGCCTGTACATCGCCGAGGGCGACCTCGAGAGCGCCGAAGTCACGCTCCACCGCGGAATGCTGGACGACTACGACGCGGATTGGAGCACACCGATCGCAGTATCGGCAGGGTGGGAGGATCAGTACGCCGACCAGTTGATAGTGGGTCCCGAGGTCGGGAGTTTCGACGTGGGCGGAAATTTTGCCACCTTCGATGCCCAAACCGGCGAGGAAATCTGGTCGACGGACATCCTCGACGACTGCATGATTGCCCAGTACCGAACAGCGGGCGATCTGGCGGTTGCGTCCGACTTCGATTGCAATGCAACCTCTTCCGATGCTACCGGATCGACCGCATCGACTCGAAATGGAAAGGAGCTGGCGACCTATCGGGGGTCCGCCGAGCACTATCTGTCGATCGACGAGCCCACCGACTCCAGCGTTCCTGTGGTCCTGGGCGACACGGCATTCGATCGGACTACCGGCGAAGAGCTGTGGCGCAACGATCTTCTCGTCTTCGACGATCCGGGAGACGAATGGAACGAACCCCGAACCAGAGGCACGTTGGTCGCTGTGGCGGCGACATCGGCATCCTCCGCTTCGACGACAACACAGTCGGCATCGATCTGCGTACCGGGGGTCAGCTGTGGAGTTCGGCCGAAACATGGTCCCTGATGGCCCACGATCGCGACTCGGTCCTCGCCTACGTCGGGGGCGAGCTCGTCGCCCTCGACTCTCACACCGGACTTCGTCTGTGGACGGCCGAATTCGCGAAGATGACCAGCGATGCCGGAACCTCGTTCGAGACCTACGTCGGCGGAGGGGATGGAACCTACGTCCTGCAGTCGGGATCGATGCTGGTGAGGCTGTCACCCCTACCGTCGTGACACCGGGTGACACCGAGCCTTCGACGGTGTGGCTATTATGACGCTTGGCATAGAACCAGAGCGGCCAGGGAGAGCAATGAACGAGGCTTCGAACACGACACACCCCTTCGACGACGCGTTGGAGCTTCACAGCGTCACCCCCGGCGTCTACCTGGGCCGCACGTCAGCGCCCTACAACAACATGGTCGGCCCGTTCGGTGGCCTCACGGCGGCGACCTTCATCAGGGCTGTCGAGCAACATCCGGATCATCTCGGGGACCCGGTGTCGCTGACCATCAACTTTGCCGGCCCGGTCGCCGAAGGTGAGTTCGAGATCTCCACTCGCGCGGTGCGCACGAATCGTAGCAACCAACACTGGTATCTCGAGCTGAGCCAGAACGGCGAGGTTGCGACAACCGCCACGGCCGTGTTCGGCACCCGCCGCGAAACGTGGGACGACGACGAAGCCTCGCCGCCGTCGGTGCCTGCACCGTCCGAGCTCTCCGTCGGAGGCTTCCCGGAGTTCATCGCCTGGGCGCGGAACTACGAGATGCGTTTTTCTGCCGGTGCGTTGAGCGAACAGGAATCCGCCGACTCGGCCATAGCGCTCTGGGTCCGAGACACACCCTCACGTGCGCTCGATTTCGCTTCGCTCACCTCGATGTGCGACATCTTCTACCCCAGGGTGTTCCAGCGCCTCGGCAAATACGTTCCCGCTGGGACGATCTCGCTGACCATCCACTACTTCGCCACTGCCGAGGATCTCGAGACACAGGCCGATTCCTTCGTGCTCGCGCATGCCCATTCCCGACGCTTCCATCGGGGGTATTTCGACCAGTCTGCCGAGCTGTGGAGCAGCGACGAAAAGCTTTTGGCTACAAGCCATCAGGTGGTCTACTACAAGAGCTGAGGCTCATGCCATCTGAACGCCTGCAATGTCGTCGACCCCACCCTTACCATCGAATGACAGCTGACGGAATGCGACCTTCTCGACGAAGAAGCGATCGTGACTCACCAGGATCACCGCGCCGGGAAACGCCATCAGAGCGCGCTCGAGGACCTGGGTGCTCTGCAGGTCGAGGTGGTTGGTCGGCTCGTCGAGCACGATTACACCTGCGCCGAACAACAGGCACTGCGCCAACGCCACTCGCGCTTTCTGTCCGCCGGACAGCACCCCGATCCGCGTCTTGAGATCCATCTCGGAGAACTGCAGCAGAGTCAGGAAGCGATTGACTTCCTTCTTCGTGGCCGTCAAAGCAAGGCTGTCGGGCATTGCATTGACCGAATGGGTGACGGTGTCGTCGAGGTCCAGGTCGGCAAGCACCTGGTTGTAGTAGATGAACGACGGCGCCTTCGTCTTCCACTTGATCTTTCCGCTATCCGGTTGTTCCGCACCGGTGAGGATGTCGACCAACGTCGTCTTGCCGCAGCCGTTCGGTCCGGTGATAGCGATCCGGTCACCCCGGTGAACACTGAAGGACACATCGCGGAACAATTGTTGCTCGCCATAGCTTTTCGAGATCCCGGAGATCTCGGCCAGATTGTCGTGCACATGCAGTCCGCCGTAAATGGCGGTGACGACAGTATCGACCGGTCTGGGGTTCTTGCTCTTCTTGATGTTCGCGAGTCGGCGCTTGAGCACACCGCTCGGATTCTTGACCGCTTCCCTGCGATCGCTGATTGCTTCCTGCTCGTAGGCCAACAGCTGCTGTTCGTTGCTGAACTCGCGTTCGAGGTTCTTGAGTCGAAACTGTTTCTGCTGAACGTAATCGGAGTACGTGCCGTCGTACGTCTGGAGATGATGGTTCTCGATCTCGACGATGCCGGTGACGACCTGCTCGAGGAAGTGACGATCGTGCGACACGACGAGAAGCGCGCCCCGGAAATCTCGTAGCCATCGTTCGAGCCACGCGATACCGGCGACGTCGAGGAAGTTGGTCGGCTCGTCGAGTAGTAATACATCGGGTGATTCGATGAGAATCTTGGCGAGTGCGGCGCGGTTTCGCCAGCCACCGGACAACCGTCCGACGGGCAGTTCGCGTCGTTCGGCATTGAATCCGAGCATCGAGAGCACCGTGTCGATCTGCTGGCGGTACGTCCAGCCACCACTGTTCTCCATGGCATCCAAGAGTTCCGCCTGGCGATCGACCAGTGCGTACATCTGCTTCTCGTCGAGGTCGCCGCCGAGTGCCGCTTCGACCTCCGCAAGCTCGAGTTCGACCGTGTGTACGACGCTGAACAGCGATTCGAGCTCGGCTTGGATACTGCGATCACCGTCGAGTTCGGAGAACTGGGAAAAATAGCCGATCCGCGCCCCTTCGGTGACGTCGACCGTCCCGGTGTCGGGCGCTTCACGGCCCAGCAGGAGTTGCAACAGTGTCGTCTTACCGGTGCCGTTCCGCCCGATCAGGCCGATGCGATCGCCGTCTGAGAGGCGAAAGAACACCTCGCGGAGCATCACCTTGCCGTCGTATCCCTTGGCAACGTCGTTCAAGCGGATCCAACTCACGGTGAAGCAACTCCTGGGATACGGGGGACTGCAGTTCGATCACTCTAACTGTCGGCGGCGACATCATCGTTACGCGTTCGTGTCCAGCTCCGAAAAAGCGCCTTTGGTCTGGTGTTTCGCGGACAAATCCTGCGCATCGCTCGACTGCGGACGGACCGTTTGCCGATGGCAGGTATGTCCACCGTGCTACGTTCGGCGACGGTAAAGAACTGTAAAAACATACGAATATCGTTGACCGGCCGACACGACGTTTCACCGCACAACAGTGTCGGACCAGCGTCTCGACAGTGACCGGAAGGCCTGGCCCCATGGCACACACCGTGCTGAACAACTTCTCGACCCGTCGAATTGTCACTGTGATCGGCGGCGCCGCCCTCGTTGCCGCCAGCTTCACCGCGTGCACGTCGACCACACCGGCCGACGGGGAAGACCGACTCCAGTCGCTCCGTGACGCCGGGACGATAACAGTCGGAGTTGCAGGCGAAGCGCCGTACAGCTTCGAAGAGAACGGCGAATTGACCGGCGCCACAATTGCTTTGCACAAGCGAATTTTCGGAAATCTGGGCATCGACACCGTCGAAGGTGTCAACGCCGACTTCGGCGCGCTCATCCCCGGCTTGCAGGCCAACAGATTCGACGTCGTCAGCGCAGGAATGTCGATTCTTCCTCAGCGGTGCGAACAGGCCGCATTCGGCGATCCCGAATTCAATTACACGACGGCACTGATGGTTCCCGCAGGCAACCCGGCCGGTTTGACCGATATGCAGTCGGTCGCAGACAGTGGACTACGACTCGCGACGATGACCGGTGCCATCGAGTCCGACTATGCCCAGGCACTGGGAATCTCGAGCACTCAGGTCGCAGCTCCGCAAGACGGCATGGATGCCGTGACCTCGGGCCGCGCCGACGTGTTTGCCTTGACCGCGATTTCGTTGAACTGGATGAAGACCAACAATCCCGATGCACCGGTGGATGTCACCGAGTCGTTCGTCGCCACCATCGACGGCGAACCGCAGGTCGGTGCCGGTGCCACGGTCTTCCGCACCGACGACACCGAACTTCTGGCCGCATACAACGAGGAGCTCGCCAAGATCACCTCGGACGTGGACGAGTACCTCTCTGTTGTCGGCGAATTCGGTTTCACCGCCGAGGAACTCCCCGATCCGAGCTTGACCACCGCGATTCTGTGCGAGGGATAAGTCGTTCGGCGAACTGACCTCACATGAACGACAACATCGACACCTTCCTGGATTCGTGGCCGCGAATCCAGGAAGGAATGCTCACCACCATCTACCTCACTCTCGGCGGCGCTGCTCTTGCGTTCGTGTTGGCACTCGTACTCGGACTCGCGGCAGGTAACCGTCACCTCTACGTGCGCGGACCGTCGCGAGTCGTCGTGGAGTTCTTCCGCGGGACCTCGCTGCTCGTGCAGCTGTTCTGGCTCTTCTATGTGTTGCCGCTCCTCGGTTTTCAACTCGATTCGATGTTCTGTGCCATCCTGGCGCTCGGGTTGAACTACGGCGCCTATGGTGCCGAAGTCGTTCGGGGGTCGATCGCCGCGGTTCCGAAGCCACAGTGGGAGGCCGCACTCGCGTTGAACTTCACGTCGTGGCAACGCCTACACCGGGTCGTGTTTCCTCAAGCCTGGGTGCAGATGATCCCGCCGCTCACGAACCTGCTGATCCAACTCCTCAAAGGCAGTGCGCTGGCGAGTTTCGTTCTGCTGCAGGATCTGACCTATCAGATCGAGCAGCTACGACGGGGAACCGGCGACACGTTGTTCTCGTTCGGTATCGGTTTGATCCTCTACTTCGTCATCGCCTACATCCTCACGTTGTTCATGAACGTGCTCGAAGTCCGCGCCAAGGGGCGCCTCGGTAGCGGACCGTCGCTACGTGAAGTTCTGAGCCTGCGCCCGGAGCCGATCGATCAGAACGTGGGGGTGGGTCGATGACCGCCAACTGGAGCTGGGATCGCGCCTTCGACTCCCTTCCCTTTCTGCTGGAGGGTTTCAAGATCACCCTCCTGGCCACCGTCATCGGATTTGTCCTTGCGGCCGTTCTCGGTCTCGTGATCGCGGTCATTCGTCATGCGGGTCCGAAGATCGTCACAGTTCCACTCAGGATGGTCACCGAGTTCATTCGGTTGACCCCGTTGATCGTGCAGCTGCTGTTCGCGTACTACTTGCTGCCACAGTTCTCGGCACTTCAGATCGGTATCGCTGTCCTGGGTATCCACTATTCGACGTACATGGCAGAGGTGTACCGAGCCGGCATCGACGCGGTGCCGCCCGGTCAGTGGGAGGCCGCGACTGCTCTGTCGCTGCCCAGCACACGGACGTGGAGAGCCATCGTTCTTCCACAGGCGATCAGAAGCACGACGCCCGCCCTCGGCAACTACGCGATCTCGATGTTCAAGGACACACCGTTTCTGTTCGCGATCACCGTCGTGGAACTGGTGACGGCCGCGCAGCAGTACGGCGCCCGTACGTTTCAATACCTCGAACCGATCACGATGGCCGGCGTCATCTTCCTGCTGGCGAGCTACCCGACATCGATCTTGATCAGAAGACTGGAGAAGTCTCTTGCCTACTAGTGATGCGCCTGTCGAACAGCCGGCCGGCCCCATGATCCGGTTCGACAAGGTCGTCAAGACGTTCGGCGACCACGTCGTCCTGGATCATCTGGATTTCACCGTCTCTCGCGGCGAACGCGTCGCATTGATCGGCCCCAGCGGGTCCGGCAAGACGACGATTCTGCGCTTGCTGATGACCATCGAGAAAGTGAGCGACGGTGTCATCTGGATCGAAGACGAGCCACTGACCCATCAGCGCAAGGGTGACAAGCTCGTCGCGGCATCGGAGAAGCACCTCCGGGCGGTCCGTACCAAGATCGGCATGGTGTTCCAGCAGTTCAATCTGTTCCCCAATATGACAGTTCTGCAGAACATCACCGAGGGGCCTGTTCACGTACTGGGCAAGTCGAAAGCCGAAGCCACCGAACGGGCTCGCGAGCTTCTGAAGACAGTCGGATTGTCCGACAAGGAGAACAGCCACCCGACCAAGCTTTCGGGTGGTCAGCAGCAACGAGTGGCGATCGCCAGGGCGCTTGCCATGGACCCGGACATCCTGCTTCTCGACGAGGTGACCTCAGCGCTGGATCCCGAGCTCGTCGCCGACGTACTCGACATCCTCAGGACCATCGCCAATACCACGGACATCACAATGCTGATCGTGACTCACGAGATGGGATTCGCGCGCGACGTCGCCGATCGTGTCCTGGTGTTCGACGAGGGCAAGATCCTCGAGGAGGGCACACCCACGGACATCTTCAGCAACCCGCAGCAGGAGCGCACTCAGAGGTTCCTGAAAGCTGTTCTGGCGGAGTGAGCCGGGTTCGTCGCTACAACGATCTGGTGTCCCGTTCGGCTTCGGTGTCGACGGCGTGGGTATTTTCGGACCGCCTGTGCTTGCTGGTGATCAGGTAGCCGAACGCCGTAGCGAAGATGTACATGAACACCGAGTAGACGGCGCTGGGGATCGCGACCTCGGTACTGTCGAGCACGCTCAACGCAACGGTGAGTGCGACGGTGGTGTTGTGAATGCCCACCTCCATAGAGCTTGCGATGGCCTGTCGTTCGTTGAGCCTGAGCAGCCTCGCACCGGCGTAGCCGATGGTGAGGCTGACAAGGCAGAAGATGCCGGTCACCAATCCGACCTTCTGCAGGTACTCGCCGATGTTTTCGCGTTCACCGACTAGCGCGGCCAGCGAGACGACGACCAAGACCCCTATCGAGAAGATTCGTACCGGCCGGTCGGCGCGTTCCGCGAACTGCGTCGACCGGTGTCGGACGTACATGCCGATGGCAACCGGAACGAGCACGATGGCAACGACCTGAGTGACCTTGGCGAACTGCAGGCCGAGTTCACCTTCGGCGTCGAAGTACGCGATGGCAAAGTTGGTGATCACCGGGATGGTCACCGCTGCCAACACCGAGTTGACGGCGGTCAACGTGATGTTGAGCGCGACGTCTCCGCGGAAAAGATGGCTGAAGAGATTGGCGGTGGTTCCGCCCGGTGATGCCGCCAGCAACATCACTCCGACGGCCAGCAGCGGGTCTAGATCGAAGGCCTTGATCAACCCGAATGCGATGAGCGGTAGAACGAAAATCTGGAGCACCAGGGCAACCACGACTGCCCGGGGTGAACGTGTGACCCGCCTGAAATCGTCGATGGTCAGCGACAATCCGAGACCGAACATGATGACGGCGAGCGCAATCGGCAATCCGGTCGTGATCAGAGCTGAGTCGTCCATCGCTTCTCCTTCGGGGCGTTGCAGTCCTCGGCCGCCGCGCGGCGAAAGGAGGGCCTTCCCCACAGGGAAGGCTGGAAGGTCGCGGACAGGGTAACCCGGTTCGCGCGTCGGCACCATCGAATCGCCGACCGAATCCACCGGCCTGCGAATGTGGGGACGGCTACATGATCAACGACCAGCGATGAGCGCGTCGTCGGGCGGCGTCTGGACTGCAGGTGATCGTCCGGACATGAGGTCCAGAACCACCTTGGGCCGGGCGAGCCATTCACGTCCGAAGTTGCGCGCCACAGCCATCGGGTTGCAGTCGCAGTCGGCGTCGACTCCTTGAGCATCGATGCCCGCGTCCCGGCACAGGGCGACTGCGCGCGAGACGTGCAACCCCTGACTGACCACCAGTGCGTCGGTGACGCCGAAGGTGTCGGCAGCTCGAACGCACGAATCGTAGGTGTCGAGTCCATGTCCGTCACCGACGATGATGCTGGCGTCGATGCCCGCGTCGACGAGATAGTCGGTCATCGCGGCGATTTCGTTGCCGGATGCCCCGTTCGCGTCACCGGACACCAGAATTGCCTGCGCCCGACCTGATTCGACCAGGTCGACGGCGGCGTCCAGCCGTCCGGTCAGGAACTTCATCGGCTTGCCGTCGCGAACCTGCGACCCCAGGACGAGGACCACCGGGGCTTCCGGTGCGTCGGCGACATCGTGGACCCGACCGAACGATTCGTACGCCACCCAGCCGGCCGAGCCGAGCACGACGGCCAACACGAGCGCACCACCGGCGCCGACGAGGCGTACGAGCTTGCCTCCCACTCTTCTCACGAGCGGGAAGCCTACGGCGATGCTCTGTGGGCGCCCTGTGAGTGCTCTGAGAAAAAAGAATCCGTAGTGTGGCTGATGTGATGCACGGCACACACATAGACCGGACCCGAGGAGTGGCGAATACATGAAAAGCACCATGCAGGACACCCCACTGTCCATTGGGCAGCTTGTCCGATTCGGGACGTCGATCCACTCCTCCGCCGAGGTCATCACGTGGAGCGAGTCCGGACCGACGACGGTGACATTCGGAGAATTGGGCAAGCGCGCAGCTCAACTCGCACACGGACTTCGGTCGATCGGCATCGACGGGGACCAACGAGTCGCCACGTTCATGTGGAACAACTCGGCCCACATGGAGGCCTACATGGCGGTGCCCGCCATGGGCGCGGTGCTGCACACTCTCAACATCCGCCTGTTTCCCGAGCAGCTCACCTATATTGCCGAGCACGCCGAGGACCAGGTGATCATCGCCGATGCGAGCCTGCTTCCCCTGCTGACTCCGTTGCTGCCGACGATGTCCACCGTCCGGCATCTGATCGTCGTCGGTGTCGACCCATCGGACGTGCAGGCGCCGGAGGGCCTCGAGGTGCTCGGCTACGAGGAACTTCTGGCCGGTCAGCCCGAGGACTTCGACTGGCCCGAGCTCGACGAACGTTCGGCTGCTGCAATGTGTTACACCTCCGGCACGACGGGAGACCCGAAGGGCGTCGTCTACTCGCATCGCTCGATCTGGTTGCATTCGATGCAGGCATGCATGACGGACGCCATGGCAATCGCACAGTCCGACAAGGTGCTGGCGATCGTGCCCATGTTCCACGCGATGTCGTGGGGACTGCCCTACGCTGCACTGATGGTCGGCGCGTCGCTGATCATGCCGGACAAGTTCCTGCAGCCTGCGCCACTTTCCGAGATGATCTCCACGCTGCGTCCCACTGCCGCAGCGGCCGTCCCGACGATCTGGCAGGCGCTCTACGCTCATCTCGGAGAGCATCCGATCGACCTCTCGTGCCTGCGCGACGTCGTGGTCGGCGGCAGCGCGTGTCCACCGAGCCTGATGCGCGCGTTCCACGAGGAATACGGCGTGCACATCACCCAGGCGTGGGGCATGACCGAAACGTCCCCGCTGGGAACTTCGGGACGTCCGGACGCCGGGTTGTCCCCTGAGGACGAGTTCGACCTACGGTGCACGCAGGGAAGATTCGTGGCCGGTGTCCGCGCGCGACTCGTCGACGATGCGGGCAAGGAGCTTCCGTGGGATGGCAAGCAGGTGGGCGAGCTGGAGGTGCGCGGTCCGTGGATCACCGGCAGCTATTACCGTGACGACGCGCCGGACAAGTTCGACGACGGTTGGCTCCGAACCGGTGACGTCGGCACCATCGCGCCCGGCGGCTATCTGCGCCTCACCGACCGATCCAAGGACATCATCAAGTCCGGCGGCGAGTGGATCTCCTCGGTCGAACTAGAGAACCATGTGATGGCGCACCCTGCCGTGCGGGAGGCCGCGGTCATCGGTGTGCCGGATCCGAAATGGGATGAGCGGCCGTTGGTTGCGGTTGTCGTGCGGGACGGCGTGACCGTATCCGCCGAGGAGTTGAAGAAGTTTCTCGACGGGCGGGTCGCGCATTGGCAGCTCCCCGAACGTTGGACCTTCATCGAAGAAGTCCCGAAGACCAGCGTCGGCAAATACGACAAGAAGCGCCTGCGCAGCTCGCACGCGGACGGAGTGCTCGACGTCATCGAGCTCGTCTGAATCAGATTGCCTGCGTCGTACCAGGTTTCAGGGCCCTGGGCCTGGTGCGGCGCGGTCGTCGGGTCTAGTTCGGCCCGGACTGGGTGAGGTCAGCGGCGTTCTCTCCGTCCAGCGCTTCGCGCGCAGCGAAGAACTTCCGGAAGACGATCTGCATCTCTCGGACGACTTGGATATGGCTCTCCAATACGTCGACCATGTTGTTGTCCCCGCCCACCGCCTTCTCGGAAAAGATCTTCCGTAGCGCTCGGCCGGAGTCGAAGTCGCCCCAGCCGTCGACGTTTGCCAGGGTCTTTGCAGTCGACTTGTGCGATTCAAGTTTCAAAATGAAGTTGTCACAGGCTTCGCTGCACGCTCTCGCGGCCTCCGGATTCAGATACAGGTGCCCGTGGTCTGCGGCCACCGCGAGTGACTGCCAATAAGTTAGCGGCTCGCCGGGGTTACCCATCGAATCTCCTATTTGGTTGCGGGTGGTAAAGCGGCCTCTAGATCACCAACGTGCTCGAGCAGTATTGGGCACGGGTCGATACCGTCGTCGACATCGTTGTAGTTGATGGTGAACACCACCACACCGGGTGGCAGCTCGACAGCGACGTTGCAGTCGATGATCGACCGCGCGATGTCGGTCTTGTATTGGAACGCATCACGGCCATTGACTTGGAAGTCATGTCCGCTGAAGTTCGAGGAATCTTCGCGTGCCTCTTCGATCGTGCGGTCGAGCGACGACATCACGACGAAGAAGTACGGCACATCGAAGCCAACAGGTTTGAACGAGCAGATATCCCAGTCGTCGACCACGATGCCCTCACCCCAGCCGACGTCTCTGTACTCAGGATCCAACCCCGTCGCCTCGATCTGCTCGGGTGTGATGCTGCACGGATCCCACCTAGTCGGTTCGGCAACCGCCTGAGGCTCCACCGCCCGGCTACACCCACCGAGCAGCGCGACCACCGCAACCAGCACCGGCAAGAACTTCAGCACACGGCCCCCCTCCGTCAGACTCGATCAAGAGATTAGACGCAACGGGCGACCGTATGGTTCCGCTTGCCTACGTTCGCTCGCAGTACCGACAGTCGATCGATCGTCGGATAACCATCGACCGCACAGTGCTTAACTTTGCGAAGATGCGCCTCTCCAAGCTCCCTGCCCTCCTCGCGGCGTGTGCGTTGCTCGTCGCTGCTGGGTGCGCTGGCGGATCGACGCGCCCGCCGGTAACCCCATGCGCCGGTACACGTGGGCCCTGCGAGGTGGTCGCCTCCGTCGATGTCGACCGGTCAACTGAATCGGGTGCGGGCGACCGCGGTCAGCGCGGCTGACTGCACCGGATCCGATCGACTGTTGCCGCGATTTCGGCGACAACGTGTTCGGGCCGTTCGGTGAGGTCTGCCCAGGTGTAGCGGAGGACCGTCCAACTCTGGCTCAGGACGTTCTGTCTGGTCCGGTCCCGCTGGAACACATCGCGATCGGAATGGAAGGCCCACCCGTCGATCTCGACTGCCAGCATCACGCCCGGGAATGCGATGTCGATCTCGTAGCCGCCCCACCTGAAATTGACCACCCAGCCCTGGATCTTCTGGACCCGGAGCTCACGAATCAACAGGCGCTCGCCTTCTGATCGAGCGCCACCCTCTGCCGCCTTCAGCAGACGCTCGGCCTTGGGTGCGCCGGTTCGGCCCAAGTTTCGCGCGTGTGCGCGTCGCAACCCATCCAGATTCGTGTGGCGTTGCAGCGCGCGATCCATGATGTGCGCTTTGCCGACGGATGCTTCGAGAACCGTCAGTTCGAGTGACGTCACTCGAAGCCCACGGCGCAGCACGACATCTTTGGGGTGCACGTCCCGTCTTCGGAGTCGACAGCCCTCGGCGCGGCTTCGACCAGCACGAGGAACGGTGACGTCGATGACGCTCGGCACGTCTGCAATCACCTTGTGCCAAAACGCCGCAGCCTCACCGCTCAGCACGGCGCTCACTCCTGCGCCCCACACCGCGCAGCGAATGCGGGCATCGTCGGTGAACGGTCGGTTCGCGACGAAGTACACACCACGACTGTGTACGCACCAGGCACCTGAACGAACTAAACGGTCGATCGAATCGTCGCTCAGACCACAGTCTCGTGCCTGCGCACGAGTGATCACACCGTCATGCTGAGCCAGCCATTGATCTAGCATGCTCTGTTGGACGCTAGGTGGCGGCGAACGGTTCCAGGCGGTGAATCCGGTGCAGTGGGGGGCGCGGGGGGGGGGGCGCG
>NZ_JBMDIX010000037.1:0-68878 GCF_057808915.1 Rhodococcus sp. FG69
GCCGATGGTACTGCACTCGACAGGGTGTGGGAGAGTAGGACACCGCCGAACACAATTTTCAGAAAGAAGGGGACCCACACTGTGGGTCCCCTTCTTTCGTTTCACCACTTCCACACCGGATGCAACGTCAGCTCGTACGACATGTCTGCTTGGATGAAGACGCTTCAACTTACGATCGAAAGGAACCGTTGTGCCGGAAGACAGCAACGACCGCCGCTCTTTCCGTGGTGACGGGACCCCTCGCTCCAACGATCCGCGGGGCCGAACCGGTGGCCGTCCCGACGGCGCAGGCCGCTCCGGCAACGCGCGTCGCCCCGAAGGTGGCGCTGGTCGCGCAGGAGGCCCTCCGCGACGGCGCGGAGGCGAAGGCGGATTCTCCGGCGACCGCGGTCCGAGCGGGTCCGCGGACCGCCGTCCACCGCGTCCGGACGAGCCCGATCTCCCTGACGAGTTGGAGGCAAGCGAACTCGATCCGGCCGTTCGTCGCGACCTGCTCAGCTTGGACAAGAACAACGCAACCGCCGTTGCTCGCCATCTGGTGATGGCGGGCCGACTCGTCGATGACGATCCGCAACTGGCGTTGCAGCACGCGCGGGCCGCTCGGCAGCGTGCAGGACGCATCGCCGTCGTACGTGAAACTGCGGGTATCACCGCGTACCACGCCGGCGAATGGGCTGAAGCTCTGTCTGAGCTCCGCGCCGCACGCCGGATGGCGGGTGGCCCCGGGCACCTCGCGGTGATGGCGGACTGCGAACGCGGACTCGGTCGTCCCGAACGCGCCATCGAACTCGGTCGAAGCGACGAAGCCAGAGCCCTGACCGGTGAGGAGGCGTCGGAACTTCGCATCGTCGTTGCGGGCGCCCGGATGGACCTGAGTGAATTCGATCAAGCCGTCGTAACCTTGCAGACACCCGACCTCGATTCCTCACGCTCTGGCACCGCCGCAGCTCGCCTGTTCTACGTGTACGCGGACGCGCTGGTCGCTGCCGGTCGCGTCGAAGAGGGCGTCAAGTGGTTCCTCAACGCGGCAGCTGCTGACGTCGACAACGAAACCGACGCCGAGGAACGCGTCGAGGAGCTGTCCGGGCAGTGAGCACACAGGCCTCGGCGACACTTCGTGGACATCACGACGTACTTCTTCTCGACCTCGACGGGACTGTCTACCAGGGCAAAGATCCGATAATCGGAGCCGTCGACGCCCTGAGCCGGGGCGTCGAAAAGCAGTATTTCGTCACCAACAATGCGAGCCGATCGCCATCCGATGTAGCTGAACACCTTCAAGAACTCGGCTTCGAGACATCCGAGGAGTTCGTGGTCACGAGTGCCCAGGTCGCGGCCCGAATGCTTGCCGAACGGGTACCAGCGGGGTCTGCCGTCGTCGTGGTGGGCACCGACGCTCTGGCGAACGAGATTTCCCTCGTTGGACTGCAGCCGGTACGAAGCGCGGACGGCGAGCCTGCGGCGGTCGTTCAGGGACACAACCCCGCCACCGACTGGGGCATCCTTGCCGAAGCTACGTTCGCGATCAGAAGTGGCGCCGTCTGGGTCGCGACCAACACCGACGCCACACTGCCTACCGAACGCGGCTTGGCCCCAGGCAACGGATCCATGGTTGCATCGGTTCGAACCGCGACCGGTGTCGTACCTCTGGTGGCGGGCAAGCCGGCGGCGCCGATCATGCAGGACGCGATCCGACTCAGCGCAGCCGAACGCCCCTTGGTCGTCGGGGACCGCCTCGACACCGACATTGCCGGCGCAACGGCGACCGAAGTCCCGTCGTTACTGGTCCTCACCGGAGTCAGCAGTGCACTCGATGCCGTGCGGGCGATCAGTTCCGAGCGGCCCACACATATCGGGTTCGACCTCGAAGTACTGAACCTCCCTGCAGCCAGATCTGTCGTCGGTCAGAAGGACGGTTGGACCGGGTCCGTGAAGGACGGTGTACTCACGCTGCACTACGCCGGCGACGACACCGCAGACACACTCGACGGACTACTCGTGGCAGCGGCGACGGCGTGGCAGGACTCCGCTGAATGGACGACCGTTCAGGTACTGGGCGCCGGCACCGACGCCCTGAGAGAACTGCTTACTCGCTGAGCCCTGCGCTTCGTCACTGGCCGGGTCGGGCACTGGGGCGCGCGCCGGACCGATCCGATAGCGTTAGCGGCGATGAGCACGTCGATTCCACTTCCCGGGCAGCATCGTCCGCCTGATTCAACGACCCCCGCGGTCGAGCCGAACTCCGTCGAGGCCGAGGTCGATTCTCTGTTGAATCGTCTCCCCGGCGACCGTGATGCGCCGATGGACCTCGACCTTCAGGCGCAGATTCTCGAACGTGCACATGACGTTCTGGTCAATGCGCTGTCCTCGGTGGACAAAACCTGACATGGATATCAGCTGACATGGCCCGGCGAGCACGCGTCGACGCCGAACTCGTACGTCGAGGATTGGCCCGTTCACGCGAACATGCTGTCGAGTTGATCGAAGCCGGCCGCGTCAAGATCGCAGGCACGGTCGCATCGAAGCCTGCCACGGCGGTCGAAGCCGGAACTCCACTGGTGGTGTCCGAGGAGGACAACGAGGTCCACTGGGCTTCGCGTGGGGCGCACAAGCTGCTGGGTGCACTCGACGTCTTCGAGCGCGGCGGTTTCACGGTGGAAGGCAAGCGGTGTCTCGACGCAGGTGCGTCCACCGGCGGCTTCACGGACGTTCTGCTCAGCAAGGGTGCACGGGAAGTCGTGGCCGTCGACGTCGGCTACGGACAGTTGGTCTGGCGGTTGCAGTCAGACGAGCGAGTTCACGTCATCGATCGCACCAACGTCCGTTCGATCGATGCGGAGACGATCGGCGGAAGTGTGGAGGTCGTCGTTGCGGACCTGTCGTTCATTTCGCTCAAGTTGGTACTGCCGGCGTTCGTGGCGTGCTCTGCACCCGGAACCGATCTGGCACTGATGGTGAAGCCTCAGTTCGAAGTCGGCAAGGACCGCGTGGGTTCGGGCGGAGTCGTCCGGGATCCGGCGCTCCGCGTGCAATCGGTGGTCGAGGTGGCCGAATCCGCTGCTGAGCTGGGGTTGTCGCTGCAGAATGTGACCGCAAGTCCGCTACCAGGTCCCTCGGGCAACGTCGAGTACTTTTTGTGGCTACGATCTCTCCGGGAGTCGGGCCTACGGACCGACCCCGATAGCGCTGTGCCGAACGACTCCGCCGAGCGCGATGTGGTGGCGTTGGTGCAGCACGCAGTCGAGGAAGGTCCACAGTGACGGAGATGCCGGTGACGACAGGGGCGCCGGTGACATCTCCGGTACGTGAGGTCCTGCTGGTCTCTCATCCCGGACGGCGCGACATCGCCGAGACCGCACGACGAGTGGCGAAGGTATTCGGCGAAGCCGGAATCCGGCTCCGGGTGCTGCTGGACGAGGTCGACTCCACTCGGATCGAAGCTCTCGGCGCCGACAGGACCGATACGGAGCTTGCTTCCGACCTGACTTTGAACGTCATCGAATTCGGTCCGGAAGCCGGTGTCGGGTGTGAACTCGTGCTGGTCCTCGGGGGTGACGGGACGTTCTTGCGTGCGGCCGAGCTCGCCCAGGCTGCCGGAATTCCTGTGCTGGGCATCAACCTTGGCCGCATCGGCTTTCTCGCCGAGGCCGAAGT
The DNA here is from genome assembly GCF_057808915.1 of Rhodococcus sp. FG69. Classification (NCBI taxonomy): domain Bacteria; kingdom Bacillati; phylum Actinomycetota; class Actinomycetes; order Mycobacteriales; family Nocardiaceae; genus Rhodococcus; species Rhodococcus sp. FG69. The sequence continues at coordinate 3,655 of NZ_JBMDIX010000037.1, forward strand.
CGACAACTTGGAGGACGCGCTGGCGCGCGTCATCAGTCGCGACTACCGAATCGAAGAGCGGATGACGCTCGACATTGCGATCCGCGTCGGCGATCAGGTGGTCGAGCGGGGCTGGGCGCTCAACGAAGCGAGCATCGAGAACGGTTCGCGTCTCGGGGTTCTCGAGGTCGTCCTCGAGGTGGACGGCCGGCCGGTGTCCGCGTTCGGGTGCGACGGTGTACTCGTCGCAACGCCTACCGGGTCCACCGCGTATGCATTCTCCGCCGGCGGCCCTGTCGTCTGGCCCGAGCTCGAAGCAATCCTGGTCATACCCAGCAACGCCCATGCTCTGTTCGCGCGCCCGCTGGTGACCAGCCCGGAATCTTTCATCGCCGTGGAGACCGACGCGGGTGGTCACGATGCCCTCGTGTTCTGTGATGGCAGAAGAACCATGAAGCTGCCGGCCGGGGGACGCGTCGAAGTCATCCGTGGCGCAGCGCCGATCAAATGGGTCCGTCTGGATTCGGCACCGTTCGCCGATCGAATGGTGACCAAATTTGCGTTGCCGACTTCCGGTTGGCGGGGGAGAGCGAGGTAATCATGCTCGAAGAAATTCGGATCGACAGCCTCGGTGTCATTTCATCTGCAAGTGCCCAGTTCCATGAAGGGCTTACGGTTCTGACCGGCGAGACCGGCGCGGGCAAGACGATGGTCGTCACGAGCCTGCATCTGCTGTCGGGTGCGCGAGCCGACGCAGGTCGCGTCCGACTAGGGGCGGATCGCGCAGTCGTCGAAGGCAGATTCAGTACCGACACAGCGTCGGCCCAGGTCGTAGACGAGGTCGAAAGGGTGCTCGAGTCGGCCGGTGCGCAGCGCGACGAGGACGATTCGATCATCGCCTTGCGCACTGTGAATGCGGACGGTCGGTCGCGCGCACATCTGGGCGGTCGAAGCGTTCCCGCGGCGATCCTGTCAGGCTTCACCGATTCGTTGCTGACTGTCCACGGCCAGAACGACCAGCTTCGATTGCTCCGAGCCGACCGCCAACTCGACGCGCTCGATCGGTTCGCCGGCGACTCGGTGTCGACACCGCTGAAGAAGTACCGCGCCGCGCGGGCGGAATGGCTTTCGGCGAGAACCGAACTCATCGATCGGACCGAACGCAGCCGTGAGCTTGCGCAGGAGGCCGACCGCCTACAGTTCGGGCTGCAGGAAATCGACGCAGTCGCACCGCAACCCGGCGAGGACGTCGCGATCGTGTCGGATGTGCGACGCCTGGGCGACCTCGATTCTCTTCGTGAATCCGCCGAGGGCGCCGGGGCGGCATTGGTCGGCGGGGTGGACGACACAGGGGAGGGTTTGTCTGCCCTCTATTTCCTCGGCGAAGCGCGAACCAGGCTCGAGGGTGCGGACGACGCGATTCTGCGAGATCTACTGCCGCGATTGAACGAGGCACTGGCCGTCGTCACCGACGTCGGCGCCGACATCACGTCCTACCTCGCCGATCTGCCCTCGGATCCGTCCGCGCTCGAGACGATCTTGAACCGACAGGCGGAGCTCAAGAGCCTCACCCGCAAGTACGCAGCCGACGTCGACGGTGTCATTGCATGGGCGGACGACGCCCGAGAGCGTTTGTCGAAGATCGACGTGTCGGCCGATGCGTTGGCCGACTTGTCCGCCCGAGTGGAGGAGACGGCCACCGAGGTCGCTGCCGCGGCCGTGAAACTGACGAGCGCGCGCAGCAAGGCTGCGGCGAAGCTCGCGAAGGCAGTCAGCACCGAGTTGGCGGGGCTCGCCATGGGCAAGGCGAAACTTCAACTCGACCTGCGCACTGTCCCGGCGGGCCCGCAGGACTCTGCACCGCTGTCCATCGACGGGGTCGAGCTTCACGCCGGACAGAGTGGCGTCGACGAGGTCGAATTCAAGCTGTCGGCACATGATGGAGCCCAGGCACTCCCGATCAGCAAGAGTGCGTCCGGCGGTGAGCTGTCACGGGTGATGCTGGCACTCGAAGTGGTGCTGGCAGGTTCGGACAAGGGCGCAACGATGGTCTTCGACGAGGTCGACGCCGGTGTCGGTGGCCGGGCCGCCGTCGAGGTCGGGCGACGGCTGGCGCGATTGGCCAGAACGCACCAGGTCATCGTCGTCACTCACCTTCCGCAGGTTGCCGCATTTGCGGACACTCACCTGGTCGTCGACAAGGCGGACACCAAGAAGGGCGCGGCCAACAGTGGCGTGAAGTCGCTGTCGTCGTCGGAGAGAGTCGTCGAACTGGCCCGGATGCTCGCCGGACTGGACGACACCGAAACAGGCCGTGCACACGCCGAAGAGCTGCTGGCGACGGCCCGAGCCGATCGCGAGAACTGAGTCGGAACTGCTCGAGACTGTTGGGACTTGTGTGAACAGTGTGGTAGTTGTTTCGGCGCGCCTCCACCGTCGGGCGTGTCGTCGGCGTCATCATAGTTTCCATGAAGATGCCGGCTCTGTTATCACGTAGTCAAGATTCGCTACCCGGAATCAGTGGTATCGCCCGGGTCGATCGCAACACCGCCAAGCTCCTCAAACGCGTCGGTCCGGGTGACATCGTCGTACTCGACGAATTGGACCTCGACCGTCTGACCGCAGATGCCCTCGTCGAGGCGGGCGTACTGGCGGTCGTCAACGCGTCCCCGTCGATATCGGGTAGATATCCCAACCTCGGGCCGGAGGCGATCGTCGCAAACGGCATCATCCTGATCGACTCTGCTGGCACCGAAATCTTCAAGAAGATCAAGGACGGCACCAAGATTCGCCTCAACGAGGGCGGCGTCTACACCGGCGATCGGCGCCTCGCGAAGGGCGAGGAGCAGAGCGAAGCCGAGATCTCCGATCGCATGATCGAGGCCAAGACCGGTCTCGTCGATCATCTCGAGGCGTTCTCCGGCAACACCATCGAGTTCATTCGGACCGAGAGCCCTCTGCTCATCGATGGCGTCGGCGTCCCGGACATCGACATCGTCCTGAAGGACCGGCATGTCGTCATCGTTGCCGACGGGCCCGGTCACGCCGAGGACCTGAAGAATCTCAAGCCGTTCATCAAGGAGTACCAACCGATCATCATCGGTGTCGGAGCGGGCGCGGACACGGCTATGAAGGCTGGTCACCGTCCGGATCTGATCGTCGGTGACCCCGAGGACATCACCGCGCAGACCCTCAAGTGCGGTGCCGAGGTCGTCCTCCCCGCAGATTCCGACGGGCACGCCAATGGCCTCGAGCGCATCCAGGATCTGGGCATCGGAGCCATGACATTCCCGGCGACAGGTGCCCCGGCCGACCTCGCGTTGCTGCTTGCCGACCACCACGGCGCTTCGCTCATCGTCGCTGTCGGTAGCCCGGCCAGCCTCGACGAGTTCTTCGATCGTGGCCGACGCAACACCAACCCGGCGGCGTTCATGACTCGGTTGAAGGTCGGCGCCAAGCTTGTCGACGCGAAAGCCGTTGCCACGCTGTACCGTAGCCGCGTATCCGGTGGCGCGATCGCGCTGTTGATTCTTGCCGCGCTGGTTGCTGTCATCGTGGCATTGGTCGTCTCGAACATGGGAGGCGAGGTCATGGACTGGGCCGTCACCATGTGGAACTCCTTCGTCACGTGGGTCCAGGGGTTGCTCGCGTGATTTCGATGCGCCAACATGCCATTTCGATCGCGGCGATTTTCGTCGCTCTGGCGATCGGAGTGGTGCTCGGTTCCGGACTGCTGTCCAGTGGGCTGGTGTCCGGGCTGCGTGATGACAAGACCGATCTCGAGAATCAAGTCGGAGCGCTGCAGAACACCAACAATCAGCTTGGCGAACAGCTCAATGCGGCCGATGGTTTCGATGCTGCGGTGTCCGGTCGCGTAGTGCGCGATGCGCTGCTCGACCGCAGCGTGGTCGTGATCACCACCCCCGACGCCGATCCAGGTGACGTCGACGGCATCACCAGGTCGATCGAGGCGTCGGGCGCTGCGGTGACCGGTCGGGTGTCACTCACCGACTCGTTCGTCTCGGCAGCAAGCGGCGACGATCTACGAACGCGCCTGACCAATGTGGTGCCTGCAGGCATCCAATTGCGCACCGGTGCCATCGACCAGGGCAGTATGGCCGGCGACCTGCTCGGCTCTGTGCTGCTGCTCAATGCGCAGACTGCGGAGCCGCAGTCCTCGCCCGAGGAACTGGCGCTTGCCCTCGAGACACTTCGGAGCGGTGGGTTCATCGCATACGACAACGGCGCTGTCGCACCGGCTCAGCTGGCCGTCGTCGTCACCGGGGGGAACTCTGTCGACGGTGACGGCAATCGTGGTGCCATCGTCGCTCGATTCGCGGGCGGACTCGACGCCAGGGGAGCGGGAACGGTTCTTGCCGGCCGGACCGGTTCCGCGGACGGCAACGGTCCTGTCGCAGTCGTTCGTGCAGACGCGGCGCTCTCGTCGGGCGTGAGCACTGTCGACAACATCGATCGAGAAGCAGGGCGCATCACGACGCCGCTGGCGCTGCAGGAGCAACTGGACGGCGGCGCGGGGCGGTACGGAACGGGTCCGAACTCGACCGCGGTCACCGTCGGCGCGCCCGCGCGGTGATTCGTCCGGCCGAGCGGGCGCGTCGTTCGCGGTAGAGGGACCATTGGTGTTACCGTGAAGACCCGTGGGCAGCAGGCCCATTTTCGATGGAGTACCTCTCTTGCCAGCTTTCTGGTAGGAGCAAGCCCTGCAGATTGGTCACGGGAGCATCATTGTCACGCCTTCAGTCGCGATCTGACACCAAGCACATCTTCGTCAGCGGAGGCGTCGCGTCTTCGCTCGGCAAGGGCCTTACGGCGTCCAGCCTCGGCCAGCTACTGACAGCACGTGGCCTTCGCGTCACCATGCAGAAGCTCGATCCCTACCTGAATGTGGATCCGGGCACCATGAATCCGTTCCAGCACGGCGAGGTCTTCGTGACCGAGGACGGCGCCGAGACGGATCTGGACGTCGGTCACTACGAGCGCTTCCTGGATCGTGATCTGTCCGGCTTCGCGAACGTCACGACCGGCCAGGTGTACTCGGCGGTCATCGCCAAGGAGCGCCGCGGCGAATACCTCGGTGACACCGTGCAGGTCATCCCGCACATCACCGACGAGATCAAGAGCCGGATCCTGGCGATGAACGGTCCCGACCTTCAGGGCCACCAGCCCGACGTCGTGATCACCGAGATCGGTGGAACTGTCGGGGATATCGAATCGCAGCCCTTCCTCGAAGCGGCCCGCCAGGTGCGCCACGACGTCGGCCGCGAGAACGTCTTCTTCCTGCACGTCTCGCTCGTCCCGTTCCTCGCACCGTCCGGTGAGCTCAAGACCAAGCCGACCCAGCACTCCGTCGCGGCGCTGCGCAGCATCGGTATCCAGCCCGATGCGCTCATCCTCCGCTGTGACCGCGACGTCCCCCCGGGCCTGAAGAACAAGATCGCGCTGATGTGCGACGTCGACGTCGACGGCTGCATCTCCACTCCCGACGCGCCGTCGATCTACGACATCCCCAAGGTCCTCCACCGCGAGGGCCTCGACGCCTATGTGGTCCGCAAGCTCGGCTTGCCGTTCCGCGACGTCGACTGGACGGTGTGGGGCGGTCTGCTCGAGCGCGTCCACGAGCCACGGGAGACCGTGCGCGTCGGCCTCGTCGGCAAGTACGTCGACCTTCCCGACGCCTACCTGTCGGTCACCGAGGCTCTTCGCGCCGGCGGGTTCGCGCATCGCTCCAAGGTCGAGATCAAGTGGGTGCCCTCCGACGAGTGTGCGACGCCGGCTGGTGCACAGGCTGCTCTCGGTGACGTCGACGCAGTCCTGATTCCCGGAGGATTCGGAATTCGCGGAATCGAAGGCAAGCTCGGCGCCATCGAATTCGCACGCACTCGCAAGGTTCCGTTGCTCGGACTGTGCCTCGGTCTGCAGTGCATGGTCATCGAAGCGGCACGTTCGGTCGGTCTGACCGACGCGAACTCGGCCGAATTCGAACCCGACACCAAGTACGCAGTCATCTCGACGATGGCCGATCAAGAGGACGCCGTCGCCGGTGACGCCGATCTCGGCGGCACGATGCGTCTTGGGGCCTACCCCGCAAAGCTGGACAAAGGATCGGTCGTCGCCGGTGCCTATGGGACGACCGAGGTGTCCGAGCGCCACCGTCACCGCTACGAGGTCAACAACACCTACCGCGACCGAATCTCCAAGAGCGGCCTCGTCTTCAGTGGAACCTCGCCGGACGGGCACCTCGTCGAGTTCGTCGAGTTGCCGGCGTCGGTCCACCCGTTCTTCGTCGGCACTCAGGCGCATCCGGAGCTGAAGAGTCGCCCGACTCGTCCGCATCCGCTGTTCGCCGCGCTGATCAATGCAGCACTCGTGTACAAGGCAGCGGAACGGCTTCCGGTCGACATCCACGGCGAGGATGCTGCCAAGGATTCGGAGTTCCCGGTGTCCGGTGCCACCGCCGAAAGCGTCGGATGACCGTTCCCCCGTCGCGCCACGAGTTCGCCACCGTCGGGTCGAAGACCGTCTACGAGGGTGCCATTCTCGCGCTTCGATTGGATCAGGTCGCGATGCCCGGCGGTCGGGTGGCCGAGCGTGAGGTCGTCGAGCATCACGGCGCTGTTGCGGTCGTGGCGCTCGACGATCAGGACCGGGTGGCGATGATCGAGCAGTATCGGCACCCGATCGGCCGTCGCCTCTGGGAACTGCCCGCAGGTTTGCTCGACGAGATCGACGAACCGCCGGTGGATGCAGCCAAGCGCGAACTGGCCGAGGAGACCGGGCTCGCAGCCGAACATTGGTCGATTCTCGTCGATGTGATGGCGTCGCCTGGATTCACCGACGAATGCGTTCGAGTCTTTCTCGCCGAGAACCTGTCCGCAGTCGATCGACCCGAAGCACGGGACGAGGAAGCCGACATCGTACTCGAGTTCGTACCGCTCGACGACGCGGTTGCGCATGCATTGTCCGGCGAGTTCGTCAATGCCTCTGCAGTGTCCGGAATTCTTGCTCTGGCAGCTGCCAGAGCGGGTTCGACGCCCCTGCGCCCCGCCGATGCTCCGTGGCCGGACTTGCCGACTACCTTCGAGCGTCGGAAGAAGTCGCACGGATAGTCCGCCGTGCTTGCCGAGCAGATCTCGACGTACCTCGACCACCTCGAGGTCGAGCGGGGTGCTGCGAAGAACACCTTGTCCTCGTACCGTCGTGATCTTCGGCGGTACGAGGCGTTTCTTGCCGGACACCGCATCGGTGATCTCGGTGCTGTGTCCGAGGGCGACGTCAGCGAATTCGTCCTGGACCTGCGTCGCGGCAGCGAAGAATTTCCGCCGCTTGCGGCAAGTTCGGCCGCTCGGACCCTCATCGCGGTGCGCGGACTCCACAAGTTCGCTGCGCTGGAAGGAATGACACAGGTCGACGTCGCTAGTGCTGTCAAACCTCCGACTCCGGGTCGCCGGCTCCCGAAGTCTCTGCCGCTCGATCAGGTCATCGCGATCCTCGACTCGGCAACCACCGAGGGAGACGGTGCACCCCGAGGTCTGCGGGACAAAGCTCTACTCGAACTGCTCTACTCGACCGGCGCCCGGATCTCCGAGGCCGTCGGACTCGACGTGGACGACATCGACACAGAATCTCGATCGGTGCTGCTGCGCGGTAAGGGTGACAAGCAGCGGCTCGTGCCGGTCGGTCGACCCGCAATCGAGGCTGTCGATGCCTATCTGATTCGGGGCAGGCCTGCTTTGGCGACGAAGGCGACCCCCGCTCTGTTCCTCAACGCACGTAGCGGCCGACTGTCCAGGCAGACTGCATGGCAAGTGCTTCGAACGGCGGCGGAACGGGCGGGCGTCGCGACCGCGGTGTCACCGCACACCCTCCGGCACTCCTTCGCCACACACCTGCTCGACGGAGGCGCGGACGTTCGCGTCGTGCAGGAGTTGCTCGGGCATGCGTCGGTGACGACGACGCAGATCTATACCCTCGTCACCGTCAATACGCTGCGCGAAGTGTGGGCGGAGGCGCATCCGCGCGCACGGTGACCGCTCGGCTGCGGTTTTGCGCGTGTCCGGCGAAGCTGCCGTCACGGCACGCGGTAGCGTTGATCAACGATCGTCGGCAGCTATTGCAGCCTTCGATTCGAACGGGTCGAGAACGAATGGGCCGAGAACGAACGGACAGGGGAGCGTAGGAGAAGTGTCGACACCGCAGCCGCCAGCGGCGGAGTCAGGCCCCGGGCAGACCTGGGGTGAACCGTCTCCGATGACCTCTACTCCAGTGACCTCTACTCCAGTGACCTCTACTCCAGTGACCTCAGCTCCGAAGCACGACGCGTCGTATCGGACCTACGAGGCCACGCCCGACGGTCTGTCGCCGCAGCATCCGCACAGCGAAGGCGCGTTGTTCCACACCCGCCAACCCGAGAGCAGCCGTGAAACGAAAGACGTCATTCCTCCAGCCGATCAGCTAGGTCCAACCGGTCGCAAGACCAGGGAAGTGCCCGAGCCGAAGCCTCTTCCGAGCCACGGCCCGGCCAAGATCATCGCGATGTGCAACCAGAAGGGTGGCGTCGGCAAGACGACGTCGACCATCAACCTGGGCGCCTCGTTGGCTGCGTACGGACGTCGTGTGCTGCTGGTCGACCTCGATCCTCAGGGCGCACTGTCCGCGGGACTGGGCGTCGCGCATCACGAGCTGGACTTGACGGTCTACAACCTTCTCGTCGAGTCCAAGGTCTCCGCCGACGACGTCTTGATGCGCACACGCGTCGAGAATCTCGATCTGCTTCCGAGCAACATCGACCTGTCGGCCGCGGAGATTCAGTTGGTCACCGAGGTCGGCCGTGAACAGACACTCGGGCGCGTACTGCATCCGGTGCTCGACCGGTACGACTACGTGTTGATCGACTGCCAGCCCTCTCTCGGGTTGTTGACCGTCAATGCACTCACCTGTGCCGACGAAGTCCTCATCCCGATGGAGTGTGAGTACTTCAGCCTGCGTGGTCTGGCGTTGCTCAACGACACCGTCGAAAAGGTGCGCGACCGACTCAATCCTCGGCTCAAGTTGGCAGGCATCGTCGTGACGATGTTCGACGCACGAACGCTGCATTCGCGTGAGGTCATGACTCGCGTCGTCGAGGTGTTCGGCGACGTCGTCTACGACACCGTGATCACGAGGACGGTCCGGTTCCCCGAGACATCCGTCGCGGGGGAGCCGATCACCACCTGGGCTCCCAAATCCTCCGGTGCACAGGCCTATCGGGCTTTGGCCCGAGAGGTGATCTACCGGTCCGGCCCGTAAACCATGACGGAGACCGGTACCGATTCGGCCACCATCGAAGTTCCCGAAGATGTCGATCCGTCACGGTTTCGGGTGCGATTGCTCAACTTCGAGGGCCCGTTCGATTTGCTGTTGACGCTGATCAGTCAGCATCGCCTCGACGTCACCGAAGTTGCGTTGCACACCGTCACCGACGACTTCATCTCGTTCACCAAGACCCTCGGCAAAGAGATGGGTCTGGATCAGACGACCGAATTCCTCGTCGTCGCAGCGACATTGCTCGATCTCAAAGCTGCGCGGTTGCTCCCGTCCGGTGATGTCGAGGATGCGGAGGACCTGGCGCTGCTGGAAGTACGCGACCTACTGTTCGCGCGATTGCTGCAGTACCGCGCGTACAAGCAGGTCGCCCAGTTGTTCGGCGAGCTGGAAGCTGCTGCGCTGCGGCGTTATCCGCGGTCGGTGTCGGTCGAGGACCGGTACGCCGATCTGATACCCGAGGTGCTGCTCGGCGTCGATCCGGCGCGGTTCGCCGATATCGCTGCGGCAGCATTTGCACCCAAACCCATCCCGAAGGTCGGCCTCGATCACATCCATCAGCATTCGGTGTCCATTCCCGAGCAGGCAAAATGGGTCATGGACCGGCTCGAGAGCAAGGGCGAGGGTGCGTGGACTCCGTTCTCCGAGCTGACCGAAGGGTGCGAACACACCGTCGAGATCATCGCCAGGTTCCTCGCATTGCTCGAACTGTTCCGTGAGCAGGTGCTTGCGTTCGACCAGCCCGAGGCGCTGGGGGAGCTGCTGGTGAGTTGGACGGGCAAGGCCAAGGCAGACGAGATCATCGTCGCGGCGGTGGACTATGGATGATCAGGAACAACAGATGACAGATTCGCCCGAACTCGACGAAGTCGCCGAGGAGTCGGAGCTCGACGACGCCACCCTCGAATCCGCTCTGGAAGCGGTGTTGCTCGTCGTCGACTCGCCGGCATCGGACGAGCAGTTGGCGTCGGCTGTCGGTTGTGACGTCGCGCGGGTGAAGCCGATGCTGGCTCGGATGTCCGCTGCGTTCACCGAACGCGGTAGCGGAATCGACCTTCGATACGCGGGTGACGGGTGGCGTTTTTACACACGCACGGCCTTCGCGCCCTACGTCGAAAGGCTGCTTCTCGACGGGGCTCGGTCGAAACTCACACGCGCGGCATTGGAGACTCTGGCCGTTATCGCATATCGTCAACCGTTGACCCGCGCGCGAGTCAGCGCCGTGCGAGGAGTGAACGTAGACGGAGTGATGCGCACCTTGCTCGCTCGCGGTCTGATTTCGGAAGCTGGAGTCGACCCGGAATCGAACGGCACCATGTACTCCACGACAGAGCTGTTCCTCGAACGGCTCGGCCTGGCTTCACTGACGGACTTGCCTGCATTGGCGCCGTTGCTGCCCGGTGTGGACCTGATCGACGAGATCAGTGACAGCATGGATACCGACCCGAGAGTTACCCGCTCCACCAAGAACCGCGGATCGAAACCCGATCCGGTAGCCGAGCTCGACTCGGACGACTGATAGGTAAAGAAGTGAACAAGCCCGCTCGCCGTGATGGCACACCGGACAGGAACAAACGACAGGCTCCGCACAGGAAGCCGACCACAGCTAGGTCGGAGGATCCGCGCGACGGTCGCCGCAGTGGCGACGCGCCTCGGACAGGCGGACGCCCCGCCGCTCCTCGATCGGGAGCACCACGATCGGGAGCATCCCGATCAGCTGCGCCGCGATCAGGAGCGCCACGCTCGGCCCCTCGTAAGGGTGCCGACCAGCAGAAATCGTTCGACGACAAGCCGGTGGACACTGGCATCAACGATCGCAGCAACGATGCCGTGCCGCGCAAGAAGCCGTCACGGCCCAAGCCGCCGAAGCCGCAGAAGAAGCAGACTCCGACGACCACGATCAGCAACGCCAAGCCGGCGAAGCATCAGTACATCGAGCCCGACACCAAGCGTCGCCATGTGCCGCGCGGTGAAGGTGTTCGGTTGCAGAAGGTGCTCGCGCAGGCCGGCGTCGCATCGCGTCGTGCAGCCGAGGAACTGATCGCCGACGGCCGTGTCGAGGTCGACGGACGCATCGTCACCGAGCAAGGAATTCGGATCGATCCGGATGTCGCCGTCGTGCGCGTCGATGGCACCCGCGTGGTCGTCAAGGAAGAACTCGTCCACCTCGCGATGAACAAGCCGCGCGGATGGCAGTGCACGATGTCCGACGATCTGGGCCGCCCGTGCGTCGGCGACATCGTCTCCGAGCGCGTGCAGTCCGGGCAGCGTCTGTTCCACGTCGGACGTCTCGATGCCGACACCGAAGGGCTGTTGCTCTTCACCAACGACGGTGATCTTGCTCACCGTCTGATGCATCCGTCGTACGAGGTGTCGAAGACGTACCTTGCCACTCTGTTCGGTGCGATTCCGCGCGATCTCGGCAAGAAGCTCAAGAGCGGCGTCACCCTCGACGACGGTCCGGTCAAGGTCGACGGCTTCGCGCTGCTCGACATCAGCAACGGGCTCTCGTTGGTCAAGGTCACTTTGCACGAAGGTCGCAAGCACATCGTGCGACGGTTGTTCGAGCAGGTCGGTTACCCGGTCGGTCGCCTCGTGCGCACCGATGTGGGCAACGTGGCGCTCGGCGATCAGCGTCCCGGAACGCTCCGCGTGCTCGGACGCGGCGAGATCGGCAAGCTGTACGAGTCGGTCGGTCTGTGATGAGTGGCCTCGTTATCGCCATGGATGGGCCGTCGGGAACCGGGAAGTCGACGGTCTCTCGCAAGCTGGCCACCGCACTCGACGCCTCGTACCTCGATACCGGTGCTATGTACCGGGTGGCGACGGTGTGGGTGCTTCGTGCGGGGATCGACCCGAACGATGCGGACAAGGTCGCCGACGTCGTCGCGACGCTTCCGCTCGACATCGGCACCGATCCACGGGCCGAAGCGGTCACCATGGGCGGTGAGGACGTCTCCGCGGAGATCCGCGGCGACGCCGTCACAAAAGCCGTCTCGGCGGTGTCCGCTGTGCCGCGCGTGCGTGAGTTGCTCGTGCAGATGCAGCGTGACCTCGTGGCTCTGTCGCCGCGAATCGTGGTGGAGGGCCGTGACATCGGAACGGTCGTACTGACCGACGCCGACGTCAAGATCTTCCTGACCGCATCTCCCGAGGCCCGTGCCGGGCGACGAAACAAGCAGAACATCGACGAAGGACGCGGCGACGATTACGACGCAGTTCTCGCCGACGTCCAACGCCGCGATCACGCGGACTCCACTCGCGCCGTGTCTCCACTGCGGCCTGCCGAGGATTCCGTGATCGTGGACACGAGCGATCTGGGCATGGACGGCGTCATCGCCGCGTTGCTCCAGGTTGTTCACGATAGAACTGGAGTGAAGCAGTGACCGAGGAATTTTACAGCGGCGTATCCGAAACCGCAGGTGACGGCACATGGAGCGAAGAGGGGGAGTGGGACCTTCTCGACTATGTCGACGGCGAAGACGCCGAGGCTGCTGTTGCCGTCCCGACCCTCGCTGTCGTCGGTCGTCCGAACGTGGGCAAGTCGACTCTCGTGAACCGCATCATCGGCCGTCGTGAAGCGGTCGTCGAGGATGTGCCCGGCGTTACCCGTGACCGTGTCTCGTACGAGGCGAACTGGGCCGGACGCCGATTCCTGGTGCAGGACACCGGTGGTTGGGAGCCCGACGCGAAGGGCCTGCAGCAATCCGTTGCACGTCAGGCAGAGCTGGCGATGAATACCGCCGACGCGATTCTTCTCGTCGTCGACGCACGAGTCGGGTCCACCACCACCGATGAGGCTGTGGCCCGGGTGCTTCGGCGATCCAAGACTCCGGTCTTGTTGGTGGCCAACAAGGTAGACGACGGCCGTACCGAGTCCGAGGTTGCGACGCTGTGGTCGCTGGGTCTCGGTGAGCCGCATGCGGTGTCCGCGACACACGGTCGTGGCACCGGCGATCTGCTCGACCGTGTTCTCGAAGCTCTGCCGGAAACACCCCGCGAAGGCATCCCCGGCGGTGGACCACGACGAGTTGCGTTGGTGGGCAAACCGAATGTCGGCAAGTCTTCGCTGCTCAACAAGCTGTCCGGCGACGAGCGCTCCGTCGTGCACGACGTCGCGGGAACCACCGTCGACCCGGTCGACTCGCTCGTCGAATTGGGCGGCAAGACATGGCGATTCGTCGACACGGCTGGTTTGCGCAAGCGCGTCAGTCATGCCAGTGGCGCCGAGTTCTACGCGTCGCTGCGCACCAAGTCGGCGATCGAGGCAGCTGAGGTCGCTATTCTGCTGCTCGACTCGTCCGAGGTCATCTCGGAGCAGGACCTGCGTGTACTCAGCATGGTCGCCGACGCAGGTCGCGCACTCGTGCTGGCGTTCAACAAATGGGACCTGGTCGACGAGGACCGTCGTCTGCAGCTCGAGAAGGAGATCGACCGCGATCTGGCTCGGGTTCCGTGGGCGCAGCGTGTCAACATCTCGGCGCACACCGGTCGGGCTGTACAAAGGCTCGTTCCGGCGCTCGAGACTGCGCTGGAGTCATGGGACAAGCGCGTTCCGACGGGCAGGCTGAACACCTGGTTGAAGGAGGTCGTTGCTGCGACGCCACCTCCGATGCGTGGTGGCCGGCTGCCGCGGATCATGTTCGCGACTCAGGCGTCGACGCGTCCGCCGACGTTCGTCCTCTTCACCACGGGCTTCCTCGAGGCCGGCTACCGCCGCTTCATCGAGCGGCGCCTGCGTGAGGAGTTCAATTTCGACGGCAGCCCGATCCGCGTGTCCGTCCGCATCCGCGAGAAGCGGGAACGGGCAGGCAAGGGTCACCGCTGACGATTGCTCGCCCTGCCCCTGACCAGGCGATTTCGCCCCAGGGGTAGGGCTGGGGTAATCTCATCGAGCGCCTTCACGGGCGCGGCGGGCTGTGGCGCAGCTTGGTAGCGCACTTGACTGGGGGTCAAGTGGTCGCAGGTTCAAATCCTGTCAGCCCGACAATAGAGAAACCCGCTCCAACATTTGTTGGAGCGGGTTTCTCAGTTGGCGGGGCCATTGGTTGCATGAACTCGCCGGGACGAAAACCGTTGCACACCCCAACTTATCGGTACCTACATGGACTCCCCGCCATCGGAGGTACGCCGCCCGGCCCTGCCCTGGCGATCACCTGAGCGGTGCCGAGACTGGGCGACGTCTGCGTCACCGCAAGATTCAGTCGAGGATTGCAGTTGCTTCGACCTCCACGAGTACGTCTGGTTCGAAGAGATAGTCGACTCCTATGAGCGAGGCGGGCGGCATCGGAACCGGCAGCCCGATCTCGACGGCGACCTGTTCGACACCTGCCATGAACTCGGCGATCTTCTCGGGTGCCCACTGGGTGACGTAGAACGTCAATCTCAGTACGTCGTCGAACGTTGCGCCCGCTCCCGCCAATCCGATCGCTGTGTTACGCAGTGCTTGTGCAACCTGACCCACAAGGTCGCCCGGGGCCACGGGGGTTCCGTCGGTCCGGCGTGCGATCTGGCCGCTGACATGTACGTGGCGCGTTCCGGTGCCAACAGCGACGTGGTGGTACGGCACGTGCTGGGTCATGCCTTCTGGACTGGAATAGATGACGGACATGGAGTTCCCTTCGGTGTGTGCGGCTAGGTATAACATTGATACCTGGTACACGAAAGGCACTTCAAGGAGACGTGGTTTCATGACGGATACCTCGGCCGCGCGGGACGAACTCACTGTCAGCGCACCCCACCGCGAGCTGCTCGATCAGATTCTCGACAAATGGTCGCTCGCGGTCCTCAATGAACTCTGCGAACAACCCTGCCGTTTCAACGAACTGCGTCGCGCGATCCCGACCGTGACACAGAAGTCGCTCACCGCGACACTGCGCAAACTCGAACGAAACGGGATTATCGAAAGGGTTCTACTCAGTTCGCGCCCCGTCGCCGTCGAGTACCGAATCACGCCTCTGGGTAAGACGCTCCGGCCGCCGATCGACGTCATCCTGCAATGGGCAACCGACCATATGCCGGAGATCGAACGAGCTCGCGAGGGCTTCGACCTCGCTTGACCATGGACTGGCTCAGCGGGTCCTTACACAGTGGGACCATTCCCGGTGTCGAACGTTCGCCCCTGAACATCGGTCGCTCGCAGGTTCCGGAAGTGCGCCCACGCCGAGAACGCGAGACTGCGACTCCAACGAAAGGCTCGATAGCGCCTGGAAGAACGACTGAGTGGCATCGAAGGTGCTTGGAAAGGGTCGGGTTTCAGTTGGCGCGGTCAGTCGGCACGGCGCGACTACGAGGGTCTTGAACGTGTGGCATGTTCCATCGACGGGGAAGCAGAAACCGCACTTGTGCAGGCACGGCAAGGAGCGGTGCCTGCACAAGTGCGCACAGGGGTCGTCGATCAGGAAGGGACTCCAACGGCTGCGCGGGAACCGATCTTGTCGGGAACCGCCGCAACTGCGGCGTCCACCTCCGGTTCCGGCGGGCCGAAGTGCGCGTACTTCTCGACGTGTTGGTCGAGCGACAGCGGGCTCGGGGTGCCGTAGGTGAAGTAGGTTTCCCACGGCAGTGCCGCGCCGCCGACGGCGAGGCCGGTGTCGATGTCGGACATCTGCCAAGTTTTCGTTTCGGCGTCCGGTTCGAGGTGCAGGTAGCCGGCTTCACCGAACAGCTCGATGCGGTTGCCGCCCGGTTCGAACACGTATAGGAACTGGCCCTGGGTGATGCCGTGCTTGTCGGGGCCGGCTTCGATTCGAATATCGTAGTCGCGAAACATCTCCACGGCGTCGGCGTTGTGTTGGCCGGTTCCGTAGTAGAACGCGACATGGTGCATCTTGCCGCGCCCGCCGCTCATGTCGCGCATGCAGGCGACCTCGTGGCCGAGGATGTTGGAACTCATCCAAGCGCCGATCTCGACGTCGCCGTCGACGACGCGCTCCGTCGTACGGAATCCGAGGTGGCGTTCGAACGAGTTCTTCACGGCCGTCACGTCGGAGGCCATCAGGTTGAGATGGTCGATTCGCTTGACGGGAACGCCCTGCAGCGGCTTCTTCGATTTGCGGGTGAGGATCTTGCTTTGTAGCTCCGGGGGAGCGACGTACTTCTCTGCTTCCCAAAGCAATTGGAGATTGTGTCCGTCGGGTGACTTGTACTCGAATGTCTTTCCGTAGCCGAATTCGTCTTCGCTCCAGACGCCTTCGATGTTCCCCTGCTTCAGCGACTCCGCTCGGCGATCCAACGACTCGGGTGAGCTTGTCCGCAGCGCCGCGTGGCCCATCCCTGCCTGCGGCGATTCGGTGATTTTCAGGCTCCACTGATACGGATCCTCGTAGCCACGGAGATACGCCGACTGGCCTTCTTTGCGGGTGATGTACATGCCGAGGAACTTCGTGAAGAAGTCCACAGTCTCCTGTGGTTTCGGGGTGAACAGTTCCACCCGAGCGAGGTGGGCGATTTCGTGGCGTGGACTGGTGTCGCTCATCGTTTCTCCTGCGTTTGCGTCGGTGGCCGGATCCCGGATGGGATCGACCCGCGTGGTGATGAAGCGAGCATGGCTACGAAGTATGACGCAGGTCACGTTCGTTCGGGATGTCCGAACACACGGCACGACCCCGCGTCCGTTGTCCGAGCCTGCCGATTTCTTTGGTCTATCGGCCCAGCTGGTTCCTAACGTCGGGGATGTTCACCGCGCCCTGCAGACGGGAAAAGCTCTTATGACACGAAAGACCGCCGCGATCGTCGGATCCGGCAATATCGGAACCGACCTGATGTACAAGCTTCTTCGCTCCCCACACATCGAGCCTCGCTTCATGGTCGGTATCGATCCAGCCAGTGAAGGACTGGCACGTGCTCGGGAAGAGGGTCTCGAGGCGTCGGCCGGTGGCATCGACTGGCTTCTCGCGCAGTCCGAGCTCCCCGACATCGTCTTCGAGGCGACTTCGGCGTCGATTCACACGGCAGCGGCACCGCGTTATGCCGAAGCTGGAGTTCGCGCAATCGACCTGACGCCGGCATCCGTCGGACCCTACGTCGTTCCAGCCGTGAATCTCGAACAGCACCTCGACGCTCCCAACCTGAACATGATCAGTTGTGCAGGTCAGGCGACCATTCCGATTCTGTACGCCATCAACGAGGTCGCCGACGTCTCTTACGGGGAGATCGTGGCGGCAATCGCGTCGAAGTCCGCCGGACCCGGCACCCGGCAGAACCTGAGCGAGTTCTCAGAGAAGACCGGACGTGCGCTGGCCGCGGTTGCTGGAGCCGACACGGCAAAAGCCATCTCCGTCATCAATCCGGCCGAGCCGCCGATGAACATGCGAGACACCGTGTATGCCACGGTGCGAAATCCCGACGCGACGGCGATCGAACGTGCCGTCGAGGACATGGTCGCGCGGGTACAGCAGTACGTGCCGGGATACTCGCTCCGCCTGGTCGACATCGACGGGGACCTCGTAACGGTCATGCTCGAAGTCGGGGGAGCGGGCGACTATCTGCCCAAGTACGCAGGCAATCTCGACATCATCACCGCTGCCGCGGTTCAGGTCGCCGACGTCCTCGCCCAAAGGGCAGCGATGTCCGCCCAGCAATCCTCGGCATTCGTCCAGGGGGTTTCACAGTGAGCAAGAAAGTCACTCTCGTCGACACCACACTCCGCGACGGAATGTCCAGTGTGTCGCACAGGTTCACCACCCAGAACGTCGCAGATATCGCGCGTGGACTGGACCGGGCAGGTGTGCCGACAATCGAGGTGGCGCACGGTATTGGTATCGGCGCGTCGTCGATCCAGTACGGGTTCGCCGCGGCAACCGACCCCGAATACGTCCGTGCTGCAGTCGATGCCGTGGAGAATGCGCACATCGCGGTGCTCTATGTACCGGGCATCGCCACGCTCGCCGGGCTGCAGGGTGCCGTCGACGCTGGCATCGACACCGTTCGTGTTGCCTTGCACTGCACCGAAGCCGACTGTGGGCAGCAGCCGATCGAGTGGGCCAAGAACAAGGGTCTGACCGTCATGACGTTCCTGATGATGAGCCACAAGCTCGGGCCCGATTCGCTTGCCGAGCAGGCGGTCAAGCTGGAGTCGTACGGCGCCGACGTCGTCTACGTCGTCGATTCTGCGGGCGCCATGGTTCCGCAGCACGCGGCCGAGCGCGTGGCCGCACTGAGGTCGGCCATTGCCGTCGATATCGGATTCCATGCGCACAATAATCTGGGCGTCGGAATTGCAAATGCCCTCAGCGCCGCCGAGAACGGCGCGACCTTCATCGACGGGTCGCTGCGTGGCCTTGGCGCGAGTGCAGGAAACGCACAGACGGAGGTCCTCGCCGCCGCGTTCGAGCGCGCCGGGTGGGACACGGGCGTCGATCTGTTCCCGCTGATCGACACCGCGGAGAACGTCGTCGCGCCGCTGATGACCGAACCCCAGATCGTAGACGAGACCGCACTGCTCCTTGGTTACGCGGGTGTCTACTCGACGTTCTTCCACCCAACCAAGCGTGCAGCCCGGAAGTTCGGCGTACCGGCACGGGACATCCTGCTCGAGCTCGGTCGTCGCGGAGTCATCGGTGGCCAGGAAGACATGATCGTCGACGTCGCGTCCGAACTTGCAGGGCGAACCGCCAAAGCTACGGCAGGAGTCTGAATCATGACAATAGAGATCCAGCACCTCATCGGAAGCGACTGGCGGGCATCGGCCGACGGCGCAACCTTCGAGAGCCACGATCCCCACGACGGTGCCCACCTGGCGACGGTTGCGCAGGGTACGGCCGCGGACGGAACTGCCGCGATCGACGCTGCCCGTGCTGCGTTCGACGATGGACCGTGGCCGCACATGGTGCCGAAGGAGCGAGCGAAAATCCTGCACGCTGTCGCCGACTCAGTCGATGCGCACCGAGAAGAGTTGGCCGAACTCGAAACTCGCGACGGTGGCAAGACCGTCACACAGTCGTTGCACGCCGAGATTCCCCGTGTGGCGCACAACCTGCGATTCTTCGCGGACTATGCAGCGATGACAGAAAACGAAGCCTATCCCGACGGTGATCTGCTGTCGTACACGCTGTATCCGCCCGCAGGTGTGGTGTCGGCCATCAGCCCGTGGAACGCGCCGCTGATGCTGGCGACGTGGAAGATCGCGCCGGCTCTGGCGTTCGGTAACACCGTCGTACTCAAGCCTGCACCGCAGACGCCCTTGACTGCCAACCGGTTTGCGCAGATCGCGCTCGACGCAGGTCTGCCGCCTGGTGTACTCAACGTCGTGCACGGATTCGGCGGTGAGGGTGTGGCAGGACCACTGACGTCCGATCCCCGCGTCGACCGCATCACTTTCACGGGATCGAGCGCGACGGGCGTGAAGATCCTGCATGCGGCGGCACCGAACCACACGCCCGTCTCAGCAGAAATGGGCGGCAAATCGGCGAACATAGTGTTCGACGACGCCGATCTCGACATTGCCGTCCCCATGTCGATCAGGGCGATCTTCGGAGGCAACGGTCAGGTCTGCCTGTCGGGGTCGAGGTTGCTGGTGCAGAACGGCATCATGGACGAGTTTCTCGACCGTTTCGTCGCCGCAGCAGAGAAGCTGACCGTCGGGGACCCGAAGGAAGGAGGCACCTTCGTCGGTCCTCTCATCGAGGAGAAGCACCTGCAGAAGGTGCACAGTTACGTCGAACTCGCTCAGGAAGAGGGCGGCAAGGTTGTGACCGGCGGTGCCAGGATTACCGATGGTGCTCGTGCACAGGGGTTCTACTACCCGCCGACCGTGATCACCGGGCTGACGAATTCCTCGCGTACGGTGCGCGAGGAGATCTTCGGACCGGTCGTGACGGTCCTCGGTTTCGAGACCGAGACCGAAGCGTTGTCGATTGCCAACGACTCACCGTACGGTCTCGCGGGAATCCTGTTCACCGAGAACCTCTCGCGCGCACATCGCATGGCAGCGCGCTGGCGAGCGGGCACGGTGTGGATCAACACCTTCTTCGAGCGCGATCTCCGATTGCCGTTCGGCGGTGAAGGGATCAGTGGCCTCGGTCGCGAAGGCGGCCGGTACTCGCGTGAGTTCTTCACAGAGCCGAGGGCCGTGACGATTCGATTGGGTAGTTGAATGGCGCTCTGCGTCGTGGTCGGGGCCACCGGGGCACTCGGCGCCGCCGTCACGAGAAGGTTCGTGACGGCGGGGCACCGAGTGCTGGCGGTGGCACGGAGCGAGTCGGCACTGAATGCGCTCGCATCCGAGCACGACGGGGTCGTCGTTCCGTGCGTCGCCGACATTGGTTCCGACGACGCGATAGAGACCATCTCGTCGGCGATCGACGCCCCCGTGCGGCTTGCTCTCTTCGCGGCGGGGCTACCTGTGAAAGGGTCAGCCGACACGATCGACCCGTCCGGATTCGCAGTCGCGGCGAACATCAAGTCGGGCGGTGTGGTCCGGCTGCTGCACAGCGTGCGGGAACATCTGCGCCCGGGATCGAGGTTTGTGGCAGTGGCAGGATCGCTAGGCGTCGAACCGGGGTCTTTCGACGCCGGCCCGGGAACCGCGAATGCCGCTCTGTTCAATCTGATGCGGCAGATCGGCGTGCTGTACGGGCCGAAGGGTGTCACGACGCACACCATTGCGCCGGGACCGATCGATACGCCTCGTCTTGATGCGTTCATAGGTCGTGAGGCCGCCGACACGGGTTTCGATGCTGCTGCGATCCGTGAGCGTTATCGGGCCAAGACGTCGTTGGGCAGGCTTCCGACGCTGGATGAGGTGGCGTGGTCGATCGACATTTTGCTCGCCCCTGAGGCTTCGGTACTGCACGGCAGTGTTCTGACCGTCGACGGCGGAACCCGTCACGGCATCTTCTGAATGCGAAAGGTCCCGCAATGCCTGTTGCACATTTTCACCTCGTCGGCGGCACGTTCACCGCGGACCAGGGGCGCCTGCTGCTGAGCGAGGCAAGCCGTTGTTACGCGGAAATTCTGGACTCGCCGGTCGAGCGAGTCCGCGCCTTCATTGTTCGCTACGACGCGCAGGACGTCGCAGTGAGTGGCGCTTTCTATGCGTCCAGCGCCCCGTACTTCACCGCTGTCGTCCTCGCAGGGAGACCGGTTGTGCAGCGCCAGGAGCTGATGGCCAGGCTCACCGACGTAGTTGTCGACGTCCTGGAGGTCGACAGACGCGCGGTGCGCGGGCAGGTCGTCGAGGTGCTGCCCGAGAACTGGTCGATCGCCGGTGTCCCTGCTGCACGTGCGCGTTCCGAAGAAATCGCAGCCCGGTCACCGCTCGGCGATGGTGACGTTCCCCGCGGCGAAGTGGGTTCTAGGGACCTCGCGGAGCACGACTCGGATGGTGCTGACCGGGGCACCGAGGGCGCGCCGCGCACCCTCGGTCAATTCGTGAATGAGGGCGCGTAGCTGCTCCGGGCTGCGCCCCTCGGCGATGGTGACGTCGATGAAGGGCACGGCTATCCTCCTGCCAGGGTAACGGTTCCGAGTGAGGTGAAGTGCGCGGCGATTCGTGAGCCGGGTTGCACTGCAACGGCATCGGTCATGCCGCCGGTGAGGACTACCCATCCCGGCTCGATGGCAAGGCCTCGCTCCGCAAGCGTGTTCGCCGCGAATGCGAGGGCTTCGGCCGGGTGACCGTACACTGCAGCACCGGTTGCGGAATCGACTATCTCGCCGTCGACTTCGAGTAGACACGCTTCGAGCGCGAGATCCAGTCCCGCTGGAGTGCGGGCGATGGGACCAGTCACATAGCGTCCGGAAGAGTTGTTGTCCGCGATCGCGTCCATCATCGTGAACTTGTATCCGGAGAACCGACTGTCGATGATCTCGATGGCACCAAGGACCTGATCGACCGCGGCAAGAGCTGTCGCAGCCGACACTCCGGGTCCGCTCAGACGTCGACCCATCACGAACGCAATTTCCGGTTCGGCCCGCGCATGAATGTGGCGGTCCAACGGAACCGGAGCGCCGATCGGCAGGATCATCGCGTCGGTGAGCCACGCCGTCGACGGAGAATTCACCCCTACCTGAAGCTGTTTTGCGCGCGAGGTGACGCCGAGTTTCACGCCGGTCAGTGTTTCCCCGCGTGAGACACGCATCCGCAGCGCAACATCCTGCGCGTCGTACGCCGCATGTAGGTCGAGGCCGTTCCATTCAGCGCTGATCGGAGTCTGCGACTCCACGCGGTCCGCCGCTCCGAGTAGACGATCGGCAACCTGCGCAACACTCCATTCGGTCATTGTTCCTCCTGAGATCCGAAGACGGCTGTGACTGAACCCAATCCGTTGATGTTCGCTACCACCGACTGGCCAGGGGCGACGGGGAAGGCTCGGGTCATCGATCCGGGCAGTACGACGTGCCCAGGTTCGAGCGTGACACCCAGTGGGCCGACCGTGTTGGCAAGCCAGACCAGCGCGTTGATCGGAGAACCGAGTACCGCCCCACCCGCGCCCGTGGCTACGAGAGAGCCGTCGATATGCAAGGTGCACCCGGCGAGTCGAAGGTCCACCGAATCCAGAGGCACAGGTCGGCTTCCGAGTATCACGCCGCCAGAGGACGCATTGTCGGCGATGGTGTCGACGATACCGATGCGCCAGTCGAGAATCCGCGAGTCGACCACTTCCAGAGCGGGTAGTACGAAATCGACTGCGCGCACGGCCTCGGCCACGGTAACGCCTGGCCCGGTCAGCGGTTTGCCGAGCACGAAGGCGATTTCGGGCTCGATTCGTGGCTGGAGAAAGCTCCCCGGCGGAACAGGCTGATGCTCGAGGTGGAACATACTGGCAGTCAGGTGGCCGAAATCGGGTTGCTCGACTCCCATCTGACGCTGAATGGCGCGCGATGCGAGGCCGACCTTGTGGCCCTTGATCGCATCACCGTCGAGAATCCACCGCTCGACCTGTAGCTGTTGCACGCGGTATGCGAATTCGATGGTTGCGCCAGGAAAATCGAGTGCCAGCGGTGATATCGGTTCACCCGAAGAATAGACACCGAGCAATCGGTCCGCGGCCTCACGAATGACCGAATCCTGTTCTGTCACTGCGGTCACGATGCGAACCTCCCGCGCTCGGAGGTGGCTGGTTCGCGGCAAGTGAGCGGTACGACTGCCTGAGACACCTCGGCAAGCGCGCGGGTCACCTCGTTGGCGGCTCCGACGACGGCCCGGTGAATTTCTGCACGATTGGCGACGAAGCGGCTGGCGGGGACGCTCATACTGATGGCGGCGACCACCGTTCCCATGTCGTCACGTACTGGGGCTGCGACGCAATCCACATCGGCGACTGCTTCACCGAGGTCGAAGGCACAACCAGTCGAACGGACCGATGCGAGGGTCTCGACGAGGGCTGCCGGGTCGGTAATGGTCGTCGGGGTCCGGCGTCGAAGCGTGGCGCTGTCGAAGAATCGTCGGAGCTCTGCGTCATGCAGTTGTGCCAGCAACACCTTGCCCACGGCCGTACAGTGCGCGTCCAGGCGAGTACCGACGCGAGCGCCCTGCACGGTGATGTTGTGGGTTCCGACCACCTTGTCCACATACAGCACACGCCAGCGTTCCATGACTGCGAGGTGGGTCGTCTCTCCGTACTTGTCGACGAGCCGATCGATCACCGGTGCAGCGCACGAGCGCACGTCGACGGTTCCCCGAAGTGCTTGACCGAGTTCGACTACGCGCCAACCGATCCGGTAGCGCCCGCGGGCTCGGCACTGCAGAATGCCGATGTCGACGAGGCTTGACAGCAACGCGTGCGCACTCGATCGTGGAAGGTCGATCGTCGTCGCGACTTCGGACACGCCCCATTCGGGCCGTTCAACTGTGAACAAGTCCAGAACTGGACCGATTTTCTGCACTGTCTGCAGCGTTGCCACCGTGACTCCCGTCGTCTTCATGCTGTGATCTGCAACACTATGTACCGAAGGAGGGCTCGACCATGACCGCCGACGAACGAAAAGATGGCTCCGAGCGCACACGCGCCCGGTCCGCGTCGGTGCACGTCGACACGAGTGGGCTCGATTCGCGCGAAGGCCGGGACGCCTGGGCCAGCGCTTTGGAGTCGACCTACTGCGAGATGGATCTCGACCTGAGGGGGTCGCACACGAAGTTCACCGCCGAATTGGTCGGTCGCCCGTTCGGAGACTTGTATGTCAGTACCGTTCGGGCGGACCCGCACACCGTCATCAGAACGCCTGCGATGATCGCGGACTCCGAGAGCGACTTTCTCCTGTGTCTGGTCATGCGCGGCCACGGTCATCTCGAACAGGACGGTAGGACCACCGATCTGCGGCACGGATCGTTCGCGCTGCTCGACCCGTCGCGGCCGTTCACATACGCCTCGCCTGACCAGTTCGAGCAACTCGTCGTGCGCACCCCACGGCGCCTGCTCGCCTCACGGCTGCCGGCGCACATTGTCGACGCCGTCACCGCGCACGGCGTCTCGGCAGGTGAGGGCGCGGGCCGTGTCGTCAGTCACCTACTGCAGGAGATCGCAACTCTCGACGATGCAGTCGCGCCTGGAACCGCGGCGTCGTTGTCAGCGTCGACGATGGACATGTTGATCACTGCTCTCGCTGATGGTTCTGCTCTGCGCGGCCCGACCGAGTTGGCGCACTTGCAGGATCTGCGTCGGGCCCAACAGCTCTTGATATCGCGCTTGCACGATCCGGACTGTTCGGTGTCCGACGCGGCGCGCGATCTGGGTATGTCGGTTCGACATCTGCAGAAGCTGTTTCGCCAGACCGGAGCGACGCCGGTCAACTGGCTGTATTCGGCCCGGTTGGACCGGGCCCGTAGATTGCTTCTCGAATCCGAAGTCACAGTGGGCGACCTGGCCGGGACAGTCGGATTTCGCGACGTCTCCCACTTCAGTCGGACATTCCGACAACGCTTCGGCGCCAGCCCCGGCGTGTACCGCAAGACTCATTCGGGCCGCTGATTTCCTGTCCGTCGGAATTCTCGTGACGCTGCGTCGCGTGCCTGTTCGGCGATGCCGAACGGCGGTCTCAGCTGCTGGGCCGTCGACGAATGCTTGTGATGCCGGACACAGGGCGGGCTACTGACCAGGCCCGTCACGGAGCAGAAGGAGAATCATGACCGCCACTCTCGGCTTTATCGAGCAGATCACGATCGAGGAACTCGAAAAGGATCCTTACCCGTTCTACGAGCGGCTTCGCAGAGAGGCGCCCGTCGCGTTCGTCCCGGCGCTGGGAATGTACATCGTGTCCTCGAAGGACCTGTGCGCCGAGATCGCGAACGACTCCGAGAAGTGGCCGGCAGTGATCTCGGCTGCCGGCGGAAGGACATTCGGTCCAGGAGCATTGCTCAACACCAACGGCGAAGAGCATCGAAAGCTGCGCGACATGATCGAGCCGCATTTGCAGCCAAGTGCCGTCGATAAGTACATCGACGGTTTGGTTCGCCCTTTCGCCAAGGAGCGACTCGAAGCCTTCGACAGCGATGGTCGAGTTGATATCGTGTCCGCGTATTGCGAACCCGTCAGCGTGCGCGCACTCGGTGACTTGCTCGGATTGAACGATGTGAGTACCGACAAGCTCCGCGAGTGGTTCCACAAGCTCAGTATGTCCTTCACCAACGCCGCCGTAGACGACGACGGCGAGTTCGCCAACCCCGACGGCTTTCGGCCGGGTGACGAGGCCAAAGCCGAGATCATTGCGCACGTGGACCCGAAGATCGATCACTGGATCGAACACCCGGACCACTCGGCGATATCGCATTGGCTGCACGACGGCATGCCCGAAGGTCAGACCCGTCCGCGCGAGATCATCTATCCGAACCTGTACGTGTTCCTGCTGGGAGCCATGCAGGAACCGGGTCACGCGATGGCGACGACCATCGCAGGACTGTTGACCCGGCCCGACCAACTCGAACGAGTCGTCGAGGATCACGCCCTGATTCCGCGCGCGCAGACGGAGGGAATGCGCTGGGTCGCGCCGATCTGGTCCGCAGTGGTGAAGGCCGCGACTAAGGATGTCACCATCGGCGGTGTCGACGTACCAGCCGGTTCGGCCGTGATGTTGTCCTACGGGTCGGCCAACCAGGACGAGCATGCGTACGACGCACCCTCGGCCTACGACCTGGACCGACCGGTCACTCCGAACATGACGTTCGGCGCAGGTGCACATGCATGTGGCGGAACGTATTTCGCCAATGCAGTCATCCGGATCGGCCTGGAAGAACTCTTCGAAGCCATCCCGAACATCGAGCGCGACGAGTCTCGCGACGTGGATTTCTGGGGCTGGGGATTCCGCGGCCCCAAGGAGCTCTTCGTCACGTGGGAGGTCTGACGATGAGAGGTCACCGTATCCATCTCCCGGACGGCGATATCGACTGTAAGGACGATCAATCCATTCTCGACGCCACACTGCGCAGTGGCACCTGGTTGTCGCATTCATGTACTCAGGGCACGTGCGGTACGTGCAAAGTGAAGGTGTTGCGCGGCACTGTCGATCACGGGGCTTCACCCGAATACACGCTGACAGACGAGGAACGCACTCAGGGACTGGCGTTGGCCTGCATGGCACGTCCGCGCAGTGAGGTGGTGATCGAACCATTGGGAAATGCTGTGGACGACGTCACTCCGCGTCACGCTCTTCGTGATCACCACGGTACCGTCACAGCGCTCGGCGATATCGCAGTCAACACCCGGCGCTTGAGGATTCGACTGGATGATCAAATGGAGTTCAACGCAGGGCAGTACGCGGAGATCATCGTCCCCGGCCACGGGGTGGGGCGTCAATACTCGATGGCCAACGCGCCGAGCAATTCCAAAGAGCTCGAATTCCATGTCAAACGAACCGACGGTGGCCTTGCCACTGCAGGATGGATCTTCGACGGTTTGGCAATCGGGGATCGTGTTTCGCTGCGCGGCCCGCTCGGGCAGTTCGGGATCACGCGGCGTCACGACGAACCTGCGATCCTCATCGGCGGTGGCACCGGGCTTGCCCCGCTGACCTCCATCGTCCGACACGCACTCGAGCACGACCTGCTGCCCGAGCTGTACCTGTACCACGGTGGACGTCGACAGAACGATCTGTACGACGTGGATTACTTCCGTGAGCTCGAACGCACCCACCCGCAGTTTCACTATCGTCCAGCACTCAGCGAGGACACGTGGGACGGCGCGTGCGGAATGGTCACCGACGTCGTACTGAACGACTTCGCAACGTGCAAAGGGCTGCGTGCATATGTATGTGGACCACCTCCGATGGTGGAGGCCGCTGTGAAAGCACTGAAGCGTCGTCGCATGGCACCTCGATTGGTGCTGCGCGAGGAGTTCACTCCATCGCAGTCGGCCCTCTCCGCTACATCCTGAACAGCACCTTCCGAGTAAGGACACTCCATGTACCGCGTGACCATCGTCTACGACCATCCGTCCGATCCGGCGGCATTCGACGGCTACTACGAGTCGACCCACATGCCTCTCGTCCGCGAGTTGCCCGCCGTCTCGAAGTTCGTTGCTGGACACTGCGACAACGTCGGAGGCCAACCTGCGTCGGCATATCTGCTGGCGCAGTTGTACTTCGAATCGGCCGATGCTGCCGGAGCCGCCCTCGCGTCCCCACAAGGGCAAGCGGCCGCCGCCGATCTGGCGAACTTCGCCGATGGCGGAGTCACGATGCTCTTCAGTGACGAGAACACCGTCATCCCCTGATTTCGGTGATCAACATTTCAGCAACCCAGACTCCAACAGTCCCAGGGCAGTTCAGTGGGATCGGATGGTCGACCGCAGCCGATCCCGTGTACGCACCGCGGGTCAATCATCGGGGTGAGAGGTGACGGCTACCATCGAAGTCGAATGTGCTCCTCGACGGACAGTCCTAACTCCTGTGAGGCTCGACCGCCGCGACTGCGTATTCATGACGGTGCGCGATCGAACCTCTGCGCTCACCGGCCCCCGAGTCTCGACAGGGAGGCCTAGTGCTCGCCACTGTGTCTGCCCGTCAGGTGTTCCGTCGATGAGTGCATCGCGCAGGTGCTCGGCGTACCTCGCGGGGTCGCCGAGGGCAGTGACGGGTTCGATGCCGGCATCGGCAAGCTCTTCGAGTTGTGCCGCAAGTGCTTCGAGTGCGTGCTTGCGGTCCGACGCGGAGAGGTCGCTGAGGTACTGGCCAACGGTGCGGAGGTACTGCTTCGTCATGCGTCGTGTTCCTTCCTGAGGACCTCGGTCATTGCGTTGCTCAACGCCGTCCAGGCCTTGGCGCCGTCGTCGAGTGAGGCGCGGCCGTCTTTCGTGAGCCGGTAGTACTTTCGGGGAGGGCCTCCCGCAGCCTCTGCCCATCGGGTGGTGACCTTGCCGGCCTTGTCCAAACGGGCCAGCATCTACGTGTGGCCTATGGCGTCGGCCGCGATACTCGCAATGCTGACACCTCCGTGTCAGCACTCGGCAAGTACCTCGTTCACGACGCGCGGTCCTCGGCGGATTCGGATCCGACGTCGTGGGGGTCACCCCATGAATGCAGCTGCCGCAGTATCGGATTCTTCTTTCGTTGGTGCTCCGCCATCCGACCGAGGATGTCGTCGAGGAAGACGACGGCGTGATCGACGAATGGGCCCTTGTTGAGCATCACGCACTCCGCTCGACCGGCCATCGCCGCATCGGTAACCTCGGCGCGCGAGGGGCGACCGGTGCGGGCCAACGTGTCGAGGACCTGCGTCGCCCAGATGACCGGCACGTGTGCCGCCTCACAGATCCAGAGGATCTCTTCCTGTAGCTCTGCCAGTCGCCCGTAACCCGCCTCCACTGCCAGATCGCCGCGGGCGATCATCACCCCGACCTGCGGCCATCGCATCGCCGTCAGCAAGATCTCCGGCAGGTTTTCGAATCCGGCGACGGTCTCTACTTTCAGTATCACGCCGAGATGGGTGCCGCCGAGATCTGCTAGCCGGCGCTGCAGCATGGCGACGTCGTCGGCGCTTCTGACGAACGAGAGACTCACGGCGTCGGCGTGCTCGACCACGAACGGCAAGTGTGCAGTGTCGTGGTCAGTCAGCGCGGACAGTCGCAACTGGCTGTCGGGCAGGTTGATGCCCTTGCCTGCGCCGAGCCAGGCGCCTAGCGGTGCCGCGTCCGTGATCTTCACCGTCAACCCACCCGGACCGGTGGCTTCGATGACGCCGCCGATCTTTCCGTCGTCGAAGAACACGCGCTGCCCTACTCGGGCGTCCTCGAACACCTGAGACAATGTGCATCCGATCCGAACCGGGGTGGCGTGGGGGTCGACGGGATCAAGATCTGGCACCACCAGCAGGTAGTCGCCGACATGGAGTCGGAGCTTCTGTGTGCGCGGCGCCAACGCGCCTACCTGCGCGACATCGTCACCGTGATGATGGTGGTGTTCGTGGTCATGGTGGTGGAAGTGGTGCATGGTGGTGCCCGGCACCACGTACGCAGTATCCGCCAAGTCCGCCACACACCCATCGGATGTCGCCGAGGTGATCAGGAGACTGCGTTCGGATCCCCGGGCGTCGCGGAAAGTGATCCGCTCGCCCTTCCTGCGTCGGGCGAGCCACTTCTCGTCCGTCACCGGAAGGCGTTCCGTGTCAGGGCAGTCGGGCCCGTTCGGCAGTGTCAGCCATACCCGGGCTGGAACCACACATCGGCCCAGATCGTCGCGCGTGGGTTTGATGTGCGCCACTGCGGCTCCGGGGAGGATCGGCCCGGTCCGCAGCTTCGGGCCGGCGATATCCATGGACACCTTCACGTGGCGGCCGTGGGCCCGGGCCGCGGTGCGCACGTGGGCGATCATCGCGGCCCACTGCGCCGGACCGTCATGCGCGCAGTTCACCCGTACCACTTCGGTTCCGGCTGCGACGAGCCGGTCGACGAGGGATGTGTCGGTGGCCGCTTCGCTGGGCAAAGTCACCATGATGCGCGTCAGTCGGCCGTTGCGACCCGCACCGAGCAGCGTGGTCGCGTTGCGTTCGAGTAGCCGTGCACCGGAAGCGAAGTCCACCATGCCCTTGTCATCCTCGGGGGGCTGCAACCCGGCCAGGCTCGCCACTGCCGCCCGCACCGCATCGACGGATGCGAGGACGTGCGCCTCCGACCGTCCCAGTGAGGACAACCCCAATGCCGCGAGATCTGCCTGCAGGACGCGTACGTCATGTCTACGCAATGCCATGTAGTGCGTGAGATTCTCGGCGCTCGCCCGATTGTGTGGGTGCACCGCAGCTAGTCGATCGTCGGTACCCGCGGTGTCGATGAGCTCATTGCGGAGGCTGTCGAGCTTCGAGGCGAGCTTCACGAGTGCTTCTTGCTGGGAGCTCATCGGCTGCCCAACGTCCGGTCGCCCAGCGTTCCGCAATCGGAACAGACCCGCGCAACGACACCTCGCACGAACGTGTCGTCGATTCCATTATCCGCGCGTCCTCGATGGGCGTACCGTTCGATTCTCTGGTTTGTCGCCATAGCCCCGAGTGTGTCCACGCCGCAGTGTCAGCCCTAGGGTCTTTGGTCGTCTGATCGGGCGAGTGTGCTGAATTTATCGCAAGTCACCCAGGCGGACAGGCGATTTCGGACCGCATGGACGAGTCTTTAGCACTATCGAATGAAGGGAGTATGAACTCTCGTGGGAATGGTTCTGAACAAGACACGGCTGTATTCTGACGTAGGTAGATGTAGAGACAGTGGCACGGTTCCAACAAGGTCTCGTCGTGGTCGAACGACCCTGATGCTGAAGTAGTGGGCGAGTGGGAATTGGGTGTCGGGTGTCATGCGTCGGGTGATGCCGAGGGCCGCACTGTAGGACGTGGGCTCACTTACAAGTCGGACGCAAGAGAATTTGCGCCAGAACAATGTGCAGTAGCGGCTTGACTTACTCCGTGTATCGCACATTTCAGACACGTTGTGCGACTGAGGGTTTCCTATGGGTTTCGCATGTGGGGGACGGAGTGGCTCCCCGTGCGGACTATTCGCCGAAGGGCGCTGGCGTCGGGGCGACGCCAGCGCACACCTGCCCGGACAGGATCACTGGTGTGCACCCGGCAATCAAATAGTTGATGGTTGTGATCAGGCTGAGCGCATTCCTGTGGATCGATTCTGCGCTTCCGGTGGCGCTGCTTCCAGTATCTGCTGCAGCGACGGACGGCGTACCGAGAGCGATGACTGCGGCACCGAGGACTATTGCGACTGTTCGTTTCATGACACTCCCTGCTCACATAGATCGAAGGTTCGCAGGACCGTATCCCTTGTGCCCCGATTGTCGCATTCCTTCGTTCGCCTGGGACTGCTCTACTCAGGCGCGGGTCACGCCGTCCTCAGAGGGGCAATCGACTCGAGTGTGTCGGTGAGTTGGGTGTGTTGGGTTTCGATGGCGTAGCGGTTTTGGACGCTGATGCAGTCGCCGTTCGCGCAGTCGGCGCGAATGGGCGGCGGACGTGGATGGTCCAGCGAGATCGGTAGGCTCGAGGTGAGCGAGGGAATCCGCGGGCGCTGGCGGGGTTCCGGTTGTCATCAAGGGTCTTCTGAGGCTGGGCCTCACCGAGAGTGTTTAGTCGGTCAAACGAATGAATGTTGGGCGGGAGCCCGCGGCGTTCGCGCGCTGTGCATAGTCTGGCCAGTCGGAGTCCGTTTTGTCCGACAGGAGCGTGCACAGGTGAGTTCACCAATTCTGACCAAGGGCCAAAACATCACGCTACCGGCCGAGGTTACCGAGCTGGACGTGATCGTGTCGTGGGTCGACCCCGAGCGTGATCTCGATGCGTCCGCACTGCTAGTGGACGAGGGCGGCCGTGTTCGGTCGGACGCGGACTTCGTGTTCTACAACCAACCCGAGTCATCCGATGCAGCCGTACGGTACATCGGCAGCAGCAGCACAGATGAAGGCAAGCAAGAGCGGGTGTCGATCCACCTGAACTCGCTGCCATTGGACGTCGTGAAAGTCGTCATCGCTGGCAGTTCCGACGAGCACGCTCTGGGTGAATTCGGCAAGTTGGCACTGCAGGTGAGAGATCAGTCCGGATCGGTACTGGGTGAATTCTTCACCGCAGACGCAACATCGGAACGCGCGCTCGTATTCGGTGAGGTGTACCGACGGGACGGCGCGTGGAAGCTGCGTGCGGTCGGACAAGGGTGGGAGTCCGGTCTAGCCGGTTTGGCACAGGATTTCGGTGTCGACGTCGACGACAGCGAGCAGGACGAATCGATCGATGAGGTAGTCGTGGTCGAGGTCGCGGACTCGCATGCGCAGGCCACGACCGCGACCGGAGAGGTTGTCGACGTCTCGATCGTCGATGTCGATCGACCGAAACGAGGTGTGCGAACAAAGAAACCGGTCGCGAAGAAGGTGACTCCACCTCAGTTCACTCTCGCAGGCGGGGAGGGGTGGCACACCGCTCGCTTGTTCTCGGTGTCCGGTGTCGGTTCAGGGGAGGAACAAGAGAAGCGGGCGACCTCGGCGTTGATTGCCACGATGCAGGCCGTGCGTCCGTTCGCGCGGGCGATTTGTTCTCGCGCGGGGGCACCCTCGGGCCCGTTCGAGGGATATCTGGAGGTGCCGTTCGTCAAGGGGGAGGGCAAAGTCATCCCCGATGGGGTGTTTCGCGTGTCTCGCGCCGGTCACGTGTGGACTGCCTTGCTGGAGGTCAAGACCGGAACGGGGAAACTGACGAAGGAACAGCTCGAAAACTACCTCGACGTAGCCAGACGGCACAAGTACGAGGTCGTGCTGAGCCTGTCCAACGACATTCCGGCGTCGGTGGGTGAGCTTCCGGTCCAGGTGAACAAGACCAAGCTCAACAAGGTTTCACTGAGGCACATTTCGTGGTCAGAAGTGATTCATGAAGCTCGAATGCTGTTGTCGCACGGTGATCTCACGGACTCTCTGCAGGTGTGGATTTTGAGTGAATTCGTTCGGTATCTGACACATCCGAAGTCCGGTGCGACCGAGTTCGTGGACATGGGTCGTCATTGGGTGTCGGTGCGTGATTCGGTGACCGCCGGAACCCTGCGGTTCAGCGATGTCAAGGCGTTGTCGGTTGCGAATACTTGGGCGTCGTTGTCGCGGCATCTGGCTTTGCGTATGACGGCTGATCTCGGGGTCACGGTGAAGCATCATCTGCCGAGGAAGCTGAGCAGTGATCCTCAGGCGCGGAACGAGTACATCGTCGAGCAACTCGCTACGAGCGGCTGCCTGGCCGCGACGCTGCGGATCCCAGATGCGGCGGGGGATGTCAGCGTCGAAGCGGACTTGCGTACCAACAAGATTCAGTGCAGCACGACCATCGATGCTCCCAATGATGGTACGGCGCTTCGGCGAGCATCGTGGTTGCTCAAACAGCTCCAGCACGCGCCGGCGGACATCCTCGTCGAGGCTGTATTCGCCGACGTCAGTGAGGTTTCGTGTGAGAACCTGGCGACTGTTCGAGCTGACACGAAGTCTTTGACGTCCGGGCGGGTCAGCGAGCTGCGACGGTTCACACTGACGTCGCCGACGAAAATGGGAAGCAAGCGATCGGGGTCGGCTGCCGGCTTCATCGTCAGTGTCACCGATGGGGTCGATGCGTTCTACCGCGATGTCGTACAACCGCTGAAGCCTTGGGTGCCGTCGGCGCCGGAGTCGACGGCTAGCGCGATCGAATCCTCCGCCTGGTAGCGGATCCGAACGTTACCTAGCTGTGCATCCGATCAGTCGTGTTTCGCCCCGTAGCGCAACAGGACCGTGCCGCCCGGGAAAGTACGGTTTTCCAGCAGTCGCAGCGAGATCCATGACGGCAGTGTCGGGAAGAACGGTGTACCGCCGCCCACAGCGGTGGGGGAGACTACGATCCGGTACTCGTCCACCAGTCCGGCCTGCACGATCGGTGCTGCCAGCGTCGCGCCGGCGACCTCCAGGCTTCCGTCGGTTTCGGCTTTCAGCTTCGTGACCACCTCGACCGGGTCGCCGCGTTCCAGACGGGAGTTCCAGTTGACGGACTCCAGGGTGCGCGAGAACACGACCTTGGGCATGCTTCGCCAGATATGCGCGAAGTCGACGATCATAGGTGTGGCGTCCGGGGCCTTGTCGGCGGTCGGCCAGTAATCGGCCATCAACTCGTAGAGCCGCCTCCCGTAGAACGAGAGGGCGGTCTCCCGCTCGAAGTCGTTCCAATATTGGTGCAATTCTTCGCTCGGATCGGAGAAGTCGATGCTGCCTTGTGCGTCGTTGATGTATCCGTCCACCGATACGTTGAAGCCATAGATGAGTCTGCCCATGCAGATCAGACTGCACCGGAGAGAAAAACTCATCGCGACGCCCCGTATATCGTCCAAGAACGATGTCGGTGTATTCGATCGGGACGTAAGGGAGGACGATGCGCATCATGGCGAAGGTCGATCTCGCGGCGCTCGAAGATGATGAACTCTGTGATTACTTGCGGCGTGAGTCGGGGATACCTGGGCCGCGCGCGAATCTCACATTGGTCGATGAGGCAGCGGCGTCATTGCCGCGTCGGACCCTTCTTCGGCTCGCTGACTCTCAGGATGAGTATCTTGCGATGTGCGGTGTGGCGGGGATTGCTCGAGCGTGCATGTCCCAGGTAACGCAGGCCGACCCGGAACTCGATCAGCTGGCTGGTTATGTCCGTGATTCGCGGTGGCGTCTGCGCGAGGGGGCCGTGCGCGGTCTGCAGCTTGCCGCAGTCGACAACCCGATTGCTGTTGCTGAGTTGGTACACAGATGGGTCCGCAGCCCCGATCCCGCAGTAGTGCGTGCGGCGGTCGAGGCCATCTGCGAACCTCGATTGCTGAAGTCCCGCGAAATGTGTGCCGCGGCTCTGGATGCATGTGCTGTCTCGACGACAACGCTGTCCGAGACAGAAGGACAGCCCCGTACCGATCAGTGGCGCGGCCTCGAGCAAACGTTGAGCTATGCGTGGAGTGTTGCGGTGGCCGCGGAACCTGCGCGTGGGTTGCCGATGTTCGAAGCACTCGAGGCTGCCCCGTCGCCGATGGTTCGCAGGATCGCGGCCCGCAATCGCACGAAGAAGAGGCTCGCGCGGCTGTTGTGAAGCCTGGTTGGTCCCACCAACTCGGCCGCTCCGAAACCGGTTCCTATGGAACCCATGCGGGTTACGCTCGAAGGCCGACGAAGGATTGGATTCGGCATGAAGAAGCTATTGAATTCCTTGTCCGAGGACGAATACGTCTTGATTCGGGAAACCACCAAGTCGGAGATGGCAGATCTATCCGAGGACGACTTGATAGATCTGCACACTCGAATTCGACGAGGCCGAAACAAGTACGTCAAGCTGTATCGTCGTGCCGGTGCAGCCAAGGTCGACGCCAAAGGTGCCCGCGGTGCGGGCAAGGCAGCGAACTCGCGAAACGCAGGCAAGGCGGAAGTCTTCGAAGACGCACTCAGCAGGGTAAGTCGTCGGTTGGCTGCGGTATCTCGAGATACCGCTCGCGACCTCAAGGAAGAACGTCTTGCTCGCGCACGTAGATCGTCGCCGGCTCCCGATGAGGAACGCACCACAAAAGGTAAAGTCACGTCGGCGGGCAAGCCCCGTGTCGACAGGACCAGGACGTCGCCCGGCCGCAAGAAATACGAAGCCTCGTCGATCGCGGCGGGCAAACGAAGGCAAGCCAAGAGGGATCGCCCGTAGCGGTTCGACGGCGAGGACCGAAAATTGCTTATCGCAGCGGGATTCGAATCGGTAGGTGTTCCGGCTACGCGCCGGTTGATCGGCCCGACCATCCAAGCGTGCCTTCCCTGCATCGGTACTCTCTATCGACGTCTTGGTGCGATTGACGCAGATCCCAGCTGCCTGGCGGCTGACACACAGGAATATCCCAGCGACCATGCAGTTCGCTCGCAGGTTCGGTTGATGAGATTGCCTCTCACGTCGAGAACAGCTGGAGGCACGAAAGATGACACGAAATACCGACCACGAGGTCCACGAACACGACCGGGGGCTCGGATACGACCTCAGAACGATGGTCTCGCGTCGCAAGGCGTTGTTCTTCCTCGGTGCGGCAGCCGGAACGACTGCATTGGCTGCATGCTCGTCGGATCCGTCGTCGAGTGCGGCTACGTCCTCGTCGAATTCG
Organism: Rhodococcus sp. FG69; assembly: GCF_057808915.1. NCBI lineage: Bacteria > Bacillati > Actinomycetota > Actinomycetes > Mycobacteriales > Nocardiaceae > Rhodococcus > Rhodococcus sp. FG69. The sequence continues at coordinate 39,978 of NZ_JBMDIX010000037.1, forward strand.
ACGTCCGCTACTGCAGCATCCGACGGAACCACCTGCGTTGCGGCGACTCCTCAGGAGACCGCAGGTCCCTATCCCGGTGACGGTAGCAACGGACCCAACGTGTTGATCGAATCGGGAATAGTTCGCCAGGACATCACCAGCAGTTTCAACTCCTACAGCGGAACCGCCGACGGTGTCCCCACCACCATTCAGTTGACTTTGCAGGATCTAGCATCGGATTGCGGGCCAGGCGCGGGCATGGCTGTCTACCTCTGGCATTGCAACAGAGACGGCAAGTACTCGATGTACGATGTCGCAGACCAGAACTATCTACGCGGAGTCCAGGTGGCCGACGCGTCTGGAATTGTGACGTTCTCATCGATATTCCCGGCCTGCTATTCGGGTCGGTGGCCACATATCCATTTCGAGGTGTTCGATTCGCTCGAGTCAGCCGTCGCCGGCGACAATGCTCGCTTGACGTCTCAAATAGCCGTTCCGCAGGATGCGTGCACCACGGTCTTCGACTACGACGACGGTTATGCGAAAAGCATCAGCAACCTTTCGCAGTCGTCCTTGGCGTCCGACAACGTCTTCGGTGACGGGTGGGATGCTGAGTTGGCCACTGCGACAGGAACTCCGCAGTCTGGCATGAAGTTGGCTATCACAATCGGTGTAGCCGAGAAGTCGCAGAACACCGCCGCCGCCCCCTCTGCAGGTGGATCAGGCGGGGGAACACCCCCCGCGAACGGGTCAGGCGGGGGAACACCTCCGGCAGGTGGCCCGGGTGGGGGTCGTTGATCGGGCGACGCGGATGACTGTCGGGGTCGATGAACACTCGAGGTTCATGCACCTCACCGTGAGTGCCGGTCGGGTGCAGGCCCAATCGATAGCGCAGCTTTGATCGTTGTGCGAATGAACTGTCCTGGGGCTGATGGAGACTGATCTCATCAGGAGAACTACGCCGCCAAGAAACGCGGCACCATCTCAGCTACGGCCCTCTATGAGGCGTACGCGGCGAACGCCGTGCACCGGCTCTATCTGGCCGACAGGCGCCTTTATGGGTCCGCACATTGTGGTATGCGATGAAACGCGCTGGTCACGATGTCGGGCGTGATCAGGTCGGCCGATTGATTGCGATGTGCGGCGTGGTCCGCGGACGCCGGCGCACTGTGAACACCGAACGCGATGAACGTGCTCCTCGGCAGCCGGACCTGATCGAGCGTCAGTGGGGCGTCCCCCATCCGCCCGGATCAGTGGTGGGACCGTGGGGCAGGGCGATCAGTGCGCGCGTCGAGACGCAAACGCATCGATCTGCATCTGGGGTTACGTGCTGCCCTCTCCGGTATCGGCGGCACCGTCATGAGAAATGGTTCAACACTCAAGTACCTCCATCTTGCGCAATGCTGATAGATCTGTAATCTCACACTGGTATATCAAGCCGAAGGAGACTGTCATGAGTCAGACCTACACGCTCACGCTCAGCTGTCGACAGCGCTCCGGCATCGTTCATGCGGTCAGCTCGTTCCTCTTCGAGAACTCGTGCGACATCATCGAGCATCAACAATTCGACGACGCACTCGGAGCGGAGTTCTTCCTCCGTACCTCGTTCGCCTCCGACGACGTCGACAGTGCTCAACTCACCGACCGGTTCGCCGAAGTCGCCTCCCGCTTCGGGATGACGTTCACCATCATCGGCGACGGTTTGCCGCGTGCGGTGGTGATGGTCTCGCGGATGGGGCACTGCCTCAATGATCTGATTTTTCGATGGCGCGGTCGGATACTGGGCGCCGAACTTGTTGCCGTCGTCTCCAACCACGAAAACCTGCGACCGATGGCAGAGGCAGCCGGCCTGCCGTTCCTGCACGTTCCAGTCGACCCCACCAACAAGGGTCAGGCAGAGCAGAGATTGTTCGAGATCATCGACGAATTCGACGCCGACCTGGTCGTCCTCGCCCGCTACATGCAGATCCTGTCCGACGACGCTTGCCGAAAGCTGCACGGTCGCGCCATCAATATCCACCATTCCTTTCTGCCCGGATTCAAGGGTGCGAAACCCTACCACCAGGCGTTTGACCGCGGCGTGAAACAGGTTGGGGCAACGGCACATTACGTGACGCCGGACCTCGACGAAGGCCCGATCATCGAGCAGGAAGTGATTCGCATCGACCACAGTTACGATCCGCAACGGTTGGCGACCGTTGGCCAAGATGCCGAGGCCCTGGCGCTCTCTCGTGCAGTGCGCTGGCACTGCGAAAACCGCGTGCTGCTGCACGGACACCGAACCGTCGTGTTCAAGTAGGTGACTGTATCGGCGAAGATGTTCAGAACTCGGCGGATGCGTCGAGCAGCCACTCGGCCAGATACCGTGCGAAGGACGACCGAACCAGAAGTCGATAATCGGTGCCGACGTCGTCGAGCGCGACGATCACCACTGCGGCAAGCGCAAGCATGGTCTGCTGGGCGGTACCTTCGGGGTACACGGAAGGGTGCAGATCCAGCGAGCATCCCTTCGACAACACCAGTCGCGCATACTTACCCGAGAGCCGGATGACCGTGCGCTGCGCCGACACATCGGTAGCAGCGCCGCCATGTCGGCGGACCGCTTCCTGAAGTTCTGCCTCCAACTCCACGCTGGACCGCGTCTGGGTGGTGACCAGCCACTCTTGTGGGCCCAGCCAAATGACTGTCACCGACGGAGTATTCACGGACGTGCCGGGAGTCGACGGCAGGTCTGCACCGATGACCGCAGCAACTGTCGCTCCGCCTGGTCCTGCCGGGTCGACCCACAGATCGGCCATCGCAGTGAAGGCCTCCTCTGCGAGCTTCGCCGATTCTGGTTGCGCAACAAAGCGTTCGGTCAGGTTGTGCAGCGGACTTATGGGGACGAGGGTGTCAGCCATCTCGGCGCGCTCCTTCGGGGTCGACGAGTACGGAACCGGTGATTTCGGCCGCGACCAATCGGTCGCCGACAGGAATGTGCACTGTGTCTCCGATACGGGAATGCCCGCCCTTGACCAGGGCGAGTGCGAACGGCCTACCGAGTGCCGCGCTCGCGTAGCTCGACGTCACGTGGCCGAGCATGGGTACGGGCGGCGGTGGGAGAACACCGTCGTCGACGGTCTCGACGATCTGAGAGCCTTCAGGGAGAACCGTCGCCTTGTCGACGGGGAGCAAACCTACGAACTGCTTGCGCAACGGATCGCGGTTCGCCGTTCGCGCGAACGACCGCTTGCCTACGAAGTCCTTCTTCTTTTTCGACACGGCCCAGCTCATCCCGAGATCCTGCGGGGTGACCGTTCCGTCCGTGTCTTGTCCGATGATGGGGTACCCCTTCTCGGCGCGCAGCACATGCATCGTCTCGGTGCCGTACGGCGTGATCCCGTGCTCTTCGCCGGCGTCGAGCAGTCGCGTCCACACTGCCGGTGCGTGCCAACCGTCGACGTTCACCTCGAAAGCCAGCTCGCCGGAAAAGCTGATGCGAGCGACGCGCACGTGCACTCCACCGACGTAGGCATCGCGCCAGGCCATGAACGGAAACGACTCCTGGGTGACATCGAGATCGGGAAACACTGCGCCGACGACAGCTCGAGACTTGGGTCCGACGACGGGGAACGTCGCCCACTGTTCGGTGACCGACGTGAGACGAACGACGAGATGGGGCCACTCGGTCTGCAGCCACTCCTCCATCCAGTCGAGTATCATCGCCGCACCGCCGGTGGTGGTGAACACCTGGAAGCGCTCCTCGTCGAGCCGCATCACGGTCCCGTCGTCGATGACGATGCCGTCGACGCCGCACATGAGACCGTAGCGAACCATCCCGACCTTGAGTGTGCTCATCATGTTCGTGTAGAGCAGATCGAGCAGAACGCCCGCGTCGGGGCCCGAGACGTCGATCTTGCCCAAGGTTGAACCGTCGAGGATCCCGACACCGCTTCGGGCAGCGGCACACTCACGTAACACAGCCGCACCCATGTCTTCACCGGCGAGGGGATAGTAACGCGGACGCTTCCACTGGCCCACGTCCTCGAACACCGCCCCCCGGGCCACATGCCAATCATGCAGTGCTGTAACGCGTTCCGGATCGAACAGACTGCCGCGTGACCGTCCCGCCAGTGCAGCGAACGCGACGGGAGTGTACGGCGGCCTGAACGTGGTGGTGCCGAGTGTCTCTATCGGGCGGCCGAGCAGTTCTGCAGTGATGCCCGACGCGATGACGCCCGAGGTCTTTCCCTGGTCGTGTGCCGTACCGATCGTGGTGTAGCGCTTGATGTGCTCCATCGCCGTCATGCCCGCGCCTACCGCTCGGGCGATGTCGGCGACGGTGGCGTCGCGTTGCAGATCCACGAACTGGGTGTGCTCGCTCTGAACATCGGTAACACGCCACAGCACGAGCGGGTCTTGGTATGCGCCGTCGGTGCTCATCGTCTGCACTGTCGACATCGACTCTCCCGGCGAATGACCCAGTTCTACGATTGCCTTCGCAGCCGACTCCTGGCCCGCATCGATACAGGCTCGAAGGGAGAACAGGCCGGCGGCCGAACCGAGGACGCGAATACCCTCCAGATCTTCACCAGGGACGAAGGCGCCGAGTCGATCGTCGTAGCGGAGCTTCCCACGTGCCTGGCTGAACAGGTGCACTGCTGGGTTCCAGCCTCCGCTGACCAGCAGCACGTCGCATTCGAGTGATACCGAGGAGTCGAGATCATCGTTCGAGGTCGATGCCACGAGGGCGTGGGTGACGCGCTCGCGGCCCTGCGTACCGGTGACGACGGACTGTGACCGCACGTCGATGCCGAGTTCGCGGCACTGTGACACCCACGCCTGCGGCGCCGTGGGCCGGGCGTCGACGACGGTGACATGGACGCCGATGCGCCCGAGATCGACCGCGGCAGCGTACGCACTGTCGTTGGTGGTGAATAAGACTGCCTTGTCGCCGACCGTGACGCCGTAGCGGTGCAGGAACGTTCGTGCTGCGCCGGCAAGCATGATTCCGGGGCGGTCGTTGTCGTTGAACACGATCGGACGTTCGTGTGCACCCGTGGCGATGAGGATTTGCTTCGCCCGCACGCGCCACACACGCTGACGGGACACATGCGTGGGAGCGTCGGCGCCGAGATGATCGGTCCGGCGTTCCAATGCAAGAACGAAACCGTCGTCGTAGTTCCCGAACGCAGTCGTCCGCTGCAGGTGCAGAACATCGGGGTACGTGGCGAGCTCGGACACGACTGCGGAAACCCAATCCATCGCGGGGGAGTCGTCGATGCGGTCGGTGGTGCCGAGAAGTGTTCCGCCCGCTTCGAACTGCTCGTCGATCAACACGACGCGCAATCCTGCGCGCGCGGATACCAATGCCGCCGAAAGACCGGCAGGCCCAGCTCCGATGATCAGAACATCGGTGTGTCGATGCACGGAGTCGTACTGCGCCGAGTCGGCGATGTCAGCGAGACGGCCCTGGCCCGGGATGCCGCGTGCAACAAGGCCCTCGTACAGTTCGACGGTCGATGCCAGCAACATCGGCTCGGGAAACGGTTCCTCGATCTGGACCAGTCCGCCGGTGTCCTCAGCCCACGCGGCAGTGATGCCACGGGGGCGTCCGATCTTGATGCTGGTGGTGACCTGGTGAATGCCGTTGGCCAGCAACGCCGATGCGAGGGTGTCGCCGTGGTGTCCGGTGAGTTCGCGCCCTGCGAAGGTGAAGGTCAGAGACGCGGTTCGGTCGATCCGCCCACCCTTTTCGACCCTGTGCGAAGTGCTCACGATATCGCCGGTTTCTGCTCGCCCACGCGGTAGAAGCTGTGGAATCTGTAGGTGGCAGTGTCCCTCACAGCGTTGAACCATCGTCGGCATCCTGCACTGTGGCTCCACCGCTCGGCGAACAGCCCTTTGGTGTTGCTGCGGAAGAACACGTAGTGGGCCCAGTCCTCGTCGGAGAGTGTGTCCGGGTCGGCCGGATACGCGACGTGTGCTTGGCCGCCGTAGTGAAATTCGGTTTCCTCGCGCGGTCCGCACCACGGACATTCGATGAGTTGCATGTCTTCGCTCCTTCTCAGTGCGCGACGGCGGCGGCGCCGTGCTCGTCGACGAGAGCACCGGTAACGAATCTGTCGAGGCCGAACGGTGCAATGTACGGGTGCGGCTCATCGTTCGCCATGGTGTCCGCCAGGCACCAACCCACCCCCGGCGTCGCCTTGAAACCGCCTGTGCCCCAACCGCAATTGAGGAAGACGTTGTCGTACGGGGTCCGGCCGACGATGGGGGAGGCGTCCGGACATACATCGACGATGCCACCCCAGGTGCGCAGCAGGTGCGCTCGGGCGAACACCGGGAACAGTTCGACCGCCGCAGCCATCTGACGCTCGATGATGTGGAAGGCACCGCGCTGTCCGTACCCGTTGTACGAGTCCACCCCGGCGCCCATCACGAGTTCACCCTTGTGTGCCTGGGAGACATACACGTGGATTGCATTGGACATGACCACCGTCGGGTGGACAGGTTCGAGGAGTTCCGAGACGAGCGCCTGCAGTGGATGCGACTGAACAGGGGTCTTGAAACCGAGCATGTCGGTCAGCGTCGTGGTGTGCCCCGCGGCGCACAGCGCGACCTGGCCGGCGCCTATGTCGCCCCGCGTCGTGCGCACACCGGTCACTGTGTTGCCATCGGTGACGAAACCGGTCACTTCGCAGTTCTGAATGATGTCGATGCCTGCGGCGTCGGCTCGGCGCGCGAACCCCCACGCGACGTAGTCGTGCTTGGCGATTCCGGCCCGAGGTTGGTATGTGGCGCCGAGGACCGGATACCTGATGTCCTCGGAAATGTTCACCAGCGGACAGAGTTTCTTGACTTCGTCCGGTTCGACCCACTGGGCATCGATGCCGTTGAGCTTGTTGGCTTCGACGCGACGGACACTGTCGCGGACATCCTGGAGGCTGTGTGCGAGATTGAGAACGCCGCGCTGACTGAACAGAATGGGGTAGTCGAGGTCCTCTTCGAGTCCCTCCCACAGCTTGAGCGAGTGCTCGTAGATGTTCGCGCTTTCGTCCCACAGATAGTTCGATCGGATCAACGTGGTGTTGCGAGCCATGTTGCCGCCCGCGAGCCACCCCTTCTCGAGCACCGCCACATTGGTAATGCCGTGGTTCTTGGCGAGGTAGTGCGCGGTAGCGAGACCATGGCCGCCACCGCCGACGATGACGACGTCGTAGTTCTTTTTCGGTTGCGGATTTCGCCAGAGGAAGTCCGGGTGCTCGGGCAATTGCGAACCGGGAGGCTGGGGCGCTTCGGCAGTCATGAAACCCCTCCTGGGCGAACGGTGAAAGTAGACTGATATATCAACTTCCCCGTAGAGTATGGTCAGATCGGATCGGGGTCAAGACGAGGCGAAGAAGTAGACCGGGGAGATGACGATGACGAGGGCGACGACCGTTGCGGCGACCGACACCGACAAGACGAGCGCCGATCACGCCTACGACATCATTCAGGAACGGCTCGTGTTGCTCGATATCAAGCCCGGCGACCCCATCAACGACGAAAAACTAGGTGCAGACCTCGGCTACGGCAGGACCCCTGTACGTGAGGCGCTCAAGCGCCTCGAGCGGGATCGCCTCGTCGTGGCGTACCCGCGTCGAGGCACGTTTGCCACTGCGGTCGACATGACCGATCTTTCGTCGATCTCCGAGATACGACGGCACTTGGAACCGCTGGCATCTGGACGTGCCGCTCGCACAGCCACTCCCGATGTTCGTCGCGCCCTGCTGCAGTTGGCCGACGACGTCGCCGGTATCCGTGATGACGAACAGCCAAAGGACGTTCTGCGGAAAGACGTCCAGGTCCACCGCGCGATCTACCGGGCTGCAGGAAACGCACATCTCGAAGATATTCTCATCGGCCTCGACGCCCATGCCACGCGTATCTGGTCCTTGTTCATCGACCGCCTTCCGCAGATCGCACTACACGTTCGCGAGCACGAAGCGCTGCTGCGAGCAATCGTCGACGGCGACGAGGAAACAGCGTCGGAACTCACCCTCGCGCACGTCGATGGTTTCGAACGCGCAGTACGGAGTCTGCTGTGACAGTGCTCCGACGTGCAGTCGCCGTCACGTCACTGGGCAGCAGATGCAGTGAAGTAGCCGCCCCAATGCGAGCGTAAGAACTCGGCGAGCGACTCCCGAGCCTCGGACGCCGATCTGTTTGTACGCCAAGCGACATGCCCATCGGGCCGGACGAGGACAGCACCGACGTCTCCGACCTCGTACAGCCCGACCAGCTGTTCGCGGTCCGCCCCCGTCGGTGCGTCAGCCACGACAGGAACCACCCCAGGACCGGCAGCGACGAGCTCGGAGACCACCGGTACCCATTCGTCACCGGCAAATGTCAACAGTGTCAACTTGTTCGGATCGAGTGCGTTGTGCGCGTCCAGGAGCGTCCCGTCCACCGACAGCACCGCATGCGGAAGGCGGGCACCTGGATAGGACGTGGGCAGATAGTCGACCACATCCTCGGCCGGTTTGGCCGACGGGTCCTGTGCAATCAGTGGACTGGCGTAGAGGTAGCCGAACTGCAAGCCGGTGGACACGAAGTGTTCCACCTGCAGCGGAATGGCGTCGGCGATCTGCTGCCGCAACCGGGCGGATCCGGTGATCTGCGGATTCAGCCTGCGTGAGCGGCCCATCTGCTTCCGCGTTGCCGCGGCCGCGAGAGGGGCGATGAATCGACCGGGGATCTTGTTCAGTGGTGCGCGGCCCATCGCCTGAGTGGCCTTTGCCAGCATGACGTTGGTGATTCCCACCTTCTTGCCGATAGCATCCATCCGAAAGTGGTTCGCCACACTCTGTTCCGCGAACTTCTCCACAACCGGACGACGTTCGGTGTCGTAGGTATCCAGCAGTGAATCCGAGGCGGTCCCCGATAGGACGGCGTCGAGCTTCCATGCGACATTGTGAGCGTCCTGCACTCCCGAGTTGAGACCGAAGCCGCCGGTGTGCGGAAAGCGATGTGCAGCATCACCGAGTAGTAATAGTCGCCCCCGCCGGAAACTCTCGGCGGTCTGTGACGTCATCACCCACGTTCCCGTCGATTCCAGCTCGAAATCGTTGCCGTTCAGCACTTTCGGCAGTGTCTTCAGCCAGTACTGCCGGCTCTCCCTGGCGATTTCCTGGTCAGGATGCAGGTACGCCGTCATCAGGATGTAACGGTGGTCGGCGTGCGCAATCAGCACCCCGCAGAGGTCGGGAGTGTAGATCCAACTCAGCAACGGGCGAGCATTGTCGGGGAACAGCGTCTTCGACGTGAAGAACGCGCTACCCATGTTCGCCAGCACCGGCCCGGACAAAGAGATTCCGGCTGCATCACGGGTCGCACTGTTCGCGCCGTCGCACGCGAGCACGTACTGGCCCCGTACGTCGGAGGATCCTCCTGGCACCGTGACACGAACACCGTCTGCGGTCGAGTCGACCGACTGGACGCTCACCCCCCTGCGGAACTCGACCAGCGGCTCGGCCTCGAGTGCATCCCACAGCACAGGCATCAGGATGTGCTGGCCGATGTGGGAAACCATGAAGGGGCTCTGGCTCTCGACGATGGCTTTGCGTTCGGGGTCCGAGAGCAGGTCGATCGACCCGATCACGTCCTCGGCCAGAGCGCCGTACCAGCTGATCAAGTTGACGGTCTCGTGCGGCGGCGACATCGCAGCGATCGACTTCGCCAACTCCGGGCTGTACTCGTTCCAGATCTCGAGTGTTCGGGCATTGATGACATGCGCGGCCGGATGGAACAGGGGCTTCTCCCGACGCTCGAGGACCACGCTCCGAATCCCTCTGCGAGCCAGCAGAAGTGCAGCAGTGGCTCCCGCCGGCCCCGCTCCGACGATGACGACGGGTGCGGTCATCGGACGACGGTCCTCTGCATGCCTAGATCTATGGCACCGTCGGCGGTCCGGATGCCGGCGGTCACGACGTCGTCCACCGACAGGTACTTGGGATTCTTCGCCTGACGGGCGAAGAAGAGCTTCCACTTCAGCGCGGGCGGAATCAACTCGCCGACCTTCTGCACGATCCTCGGTGGTGCGGAAATGGCGGTGCCGATGGGGGTGCCGGTCAGGAGCACATCACCTGTGGTCATGTTCTGGAACCGGGCCAACCTGGTGAGCGCTTCTGCGGGCGGCGTGATCAGGTCGTTGCCGATCGTCTGATCCTGACGCGATTCTCCGTTGACGGCCAGGCTCATGTGCAACTCGGGAATTCGGCGCAGTTCGTCGTTGTCGAGGAGCACCAACCGCGGACCGAGTGGCGTGAACGTGGGATACGACTTGCTCTCGTAGACCTGCACTTTGGTCAGCTGGATCTCACGTGCAGAAACGTCGTTGGCCACCACCAACCCAGCGACGTACTTCGACAGCGTGTCGTCGGTGACCGTGGTTCCGATCGGAATCTCTGCTCCGACCACGATCCCCAACTCGATCTCGTAATCGAGCAAAGCGACCTCAGGTGGCTGTCTGATGGGATCGTTGGGTCCACTGATCGAGGCCGACGACTTACGGAAGAATGTGGGCTGCAGAGTCTTCGGGTCGGACCCGGCGTCGATGGCATGCGACCGATAGTTGAGCAGCTGCGCCACCACCCGGCACGGGGCGGTGATGGGAGAGACGAGCTCGAGGTCGGCGACACTCGTGCCGGGACCCGACGCGGCGGTGATGGCGCTGCGCTCGGCGAGCAGCTGTCCGGTGGTCTGGGCCGCGGTGTCGATGCGTATTGCGCGGTCGCCATCCAGACGCCACCAACCGTTGGCTGTGCGGACTACGTTGACTGGCATGTGAGTATTTCTCCCCCTTGTTCGTTCACGGACTACTTCGATCACAGAGTTTTCGGCGTGATGGTGTTCTTGTTCGCGATCACCGGATGCCCTGGCCGAGTGCCTGCTTCCCGCCGGCGAAGTTGTTCGTGGGGCACGCCGTTGCGTAGCTGGCTGAGCAGGTAGTCGGGGTCGATGTTGACGCCGATCGGGTTCTTCGCGAACTCTTCGGTGAAGAAGAACGCTGCGGTGTTGTCGGGGTCGAAGTTCTCGACCTGGAACTCGAGGCGAATCCCGTCAGGATCCTCGTAGTAGAGCGAGATAGTGGGCCCGTGGTTGATGGACCACACCGGGACAATGCCCAGACGCTTGAGTCGTACGTAGTTCTCGAGGAGCCGTTCGAGCGAGACGAAAGTCAACGCGATGTGGTCGATCCCGTATGCCTTGCGCCTGAACTTGGCCAAAGGGAAGAGGAACCGCACCGCCTTGGGCACGGCAATGATTGCCAGACGATGCGACTCGTCGTCCCAGGTCAAGAAGGTTATCCCGTCATCCTGGTAAGCGATCTCGGCACCGAAGACCGTGCCGTACCAACTCACCATCTCCTTGGTACGGGCGGACTTCACCACCCAGTGGGCGATGTAGTCGGGTGCCACCCGCGGCGTCGTCGTACTGTGCGCTTCCTGCGTCGTTTTCATCGAACGACCTTCCATCCGGTCACCTGTGTGTGGCCGACGCTACGTCTGCTTTGACTGCCAGTCAATAATTTGATCGAAGGTCAATAGATGACTTCTCTCGTGCACTACAGTCGGATCGGTGTCGACGAACGCATCCCACGGTGCAGAGCGGTCACGCCGCGCCCGTCCCAGGCGAGATCGGCGCCAGGCGTTGATCGACGCAGCGATCGAACTGCTGTCCGAAGGCAACAGCGTCGACATCAGCGCAGGTGCGATCACGCGCCGAGCAGGCGTAGCGCACGGGTTGCTGTTCTATTACTTCACCGACAAACAAGGCCTGGTGGCAGCAGCGCTGGCCGACGTCCTGACCAAGTTGGCCGAATCTCAGGAGCCCGAAGACGGTGAGCACTCCGTCAGAGATCGCATCGAGGGTTTCGTGCGCCGCCACATCGAGTTCCTCGAGCGCCATCGCGCCCTGTACATCCGCGTCGTCCGCGAAGGTGAACTCGGCGATTCGCTCGTCGAAGATGCCGTCCGAGAAGCCCGGGCCGATGGCGCACGACAGGTAGCGGCCTTGGCAGGTCTCCCGGATCCCTTGACCCCGCTGCAAGGTGCGGCAATCTCGGGATGGACCGGCTTTCTCGATCGGACGGCAGATGCATACTTCGATACGCCCGGCCTCGAACTCGACGAAGTGATCGAGCTCGCGGTGGACACCTTCGAAGCTGTCGTCGATGCCTCGACACCTCGGAACCGCCTCTGACGTGGTCAAACAGGCGTATCGTCAGATTTCCTGCCGAAAGGAAGTCGACCATGTTGCCTGTACGTTCAGTGAACCGTTGCAGAGCAGGACATTCGGCAAAATTCCGCGTCCGTTCGCGGTTGTTCGGTTCAGCCTTCATGTCCGGCGTGCTGGTACTCGCTGCGTGTGGCTCGGGCGACTCGACGACATCAGGGGAATTGCCCGACGACGCACTCGCAGTGGTGAATTCTGCACCGTTCACTCACGGAGCGTGGCACTGGAACGCCGTCGAGCTCGGCAGCGGCGACACTCTCTATGCGAGCAACGAGAACACTCTCAACTTTCTCGGCTCTACGACCAAACTATTCAGCACAGGTACGTATCTCGACGAGTTCGGCGCGGATTCGACGCTCGAAACACCGGTCTATTCCGTCGGCGCGCGCGACGGCTCCACTCTCACGGGCGACCTGGTGCTCGTCGGCGCCGGCGACTTCATCTTGGGCAGTCGGGGAGTGCTCGACGGGGACTTGCAGTACATCGATCCCGACGACCACATCTATGCCTACGCGATCCCGACCTCACAACCCGTTGAAGCCGATCCACTCGCCGGACTCGACACGCTGGCCAAGGACGTCGTCGCCAAGGGGATTACAACCATCGAAGGCGATGTGCTCGTCGATGACAGGCTGTGGGATCCGTTCGAGACCAAAGAAGGCGTCGTGACCTCGATCATGGTCAACGACAACTTGCTCGACATTCTGGTCGATCCTGGCGCGAATGCGGGCGATCCGGTCGCCATGACCACGCGCCCGCAGACCGGTTTCTACGAGGTGGTCAACGAGGCTGTGACCAGCGCGGCCGGGAGCGCATCCACGGCGACGGCCACACTCGGAGCCGGAAACCGCGTCGTGGTGAGCGGCAACGTACCCGTCGACTCCAAGCAGCTCGATTTGACCGTCTTCGCTCCCGACCCCGCGGCCTACGCCCGAGCGCTGTTTATCGAGGCGCTCCGACGCGCGGGCGTCACGATCGACACCCCACTGGACAACGCCACCGGCACGCTTCCTGCCGACACGGCGTACACCGACGCAAGCAAGGTCGCCTCGCTCGTATCTCCGCCCACCAGCATTCTCACCAAACTCGTCCTGAAGATCAGCCACAACCGGGGAGCGGAAACACTGCTCTGCCTCCTTGCGGTCAAAGCAGGATCCCGCGAATGCGAAGACGGTCTGACGACGGTGATCGACAAATTCGGACCGGCCGGCATCGACCCGGGCACGGTGGAGATCTACGACGGTGAAGGGTCCGACCCGGCTTCGGCCACCCCGTCGGCGATGGTTCGCTGGCTCACCTGGATCCACGACCAGCCGTGGGGCGACAAGCTGAAAGAAGGGCTTCCCGACATCAACCACGACGGGAAGATATTGGTCAAGAGTGGACTGAGCGCGCGTCCCGATGTCGGAGCGATGCAGTCCATGTTCGTCGCCGCCGGGCAGGCCGGGTACATGACGACGGCAAGTGGAAAGGACGTGGTTGTCGCGTTCTACGCTCTCAACGGCGTCTACCCGACCTTCGCCGATGGGTTGGCTTCCTTCCCTCCGACAGCACAGGTCCTTACCCAGATTCAGCTCGACAACTGATCGCCTGTAACCGCGACCGGGCACTGTCGGAGGAACCGACGGCTGCGATCGTTCGGGCCTCGTCCTCGAGGTGCTCTGCGTAGCTCCGTGCGAAGGACGCACGCACTAGGCGTCGGGTCTGTCCGCCTGCCGGGAACGTTGACTGTGCAAGTACTTCCGCCAGTTCGTTCGCCCGTGACTCGACATCGTCGTCGTCGACGAGATCGGAGATCAAACCCCAGTCGAGTGCTTCGGCCCCCGAGACCACGTGTGCGGCGAGAAGCATCTGGATCGCGCGACGTAATCCGACCACGCGGGGGAGCAGCGCCGAGACCCCGCAATCGGGGGACAATCCGACCGCCGAATAGGCGGCGGCGAATTTGCTCGACGGCCCAGCCACCACGAAGTCCGCAGCCAACACCAGTCCGAGCCCGGCTCCGGCAGCCGCGCCGCGTACGGCTGCAACGACAGTGATCGGTAGCGAGTCGAGCTTCACAAGAGCGCGATGCACTGTGCCGGCGAGGTCAGCCAAGAAAGCGGGAGTGTCCGGTGCCGCAGCCATTCGTTCGACGTCCCCGCCTGCACAGAAGTTCTTCCCGTCCCCAGACAGGACGAGCACGCGGGCGTCGGGTTCTGCTGCAAGAGCGTCGACGGCAGCTTCCAACGCCGAGGCAAGTTCAGGGTCGAGAGCGTTCGACGCATCGGGCCTGTTCAGATGGATTCTCGCGATTCCGTCCGCGCCGAAGTTGTACCGGATCGAGTCCACTGCTGCAGTCATCGTGGTGCCATCCTGATAGCGCCGTCGAGACGAATGACCTCCCCGTTGAGCATGGGATTCTCGACGATGTGGCGTACCAGGGCGCCGAATTCGGCGGGATCTCCGAGGCGTGACGGGTGCGGAACCTGCGCACCGAGCGACGCTTTCGCGTCCTCGGGCAGTGTTGCGAGCAACGGCGTGGCGAAGATTCCTGGAGCGATCGTGGCTACCCGAATCTGATGTCGGGCGAGTTCGCGAGCGATGGGCAGCGCCATCGAGACGATGCCACCCTTCGATGCCGCGTAGGCCGGCTGTCCGATCTGCCCGTCGAACGCCGCGACGGATGCGGTGTTCACGACGACGCCGCGCTCACCGTCCACGCTGTCGGTCGTTGCGATCCGCTCGGACGCAAGTCTGATCACGTTGAACGTTCCGAACAGGTTGATGCGGACGATTCGCTCGAAGTCCTCCATCGGCAGCGGGCCGTTCTTGCCGAGCACCTTTCCGGGAGGGCCGACACCCGCACAGTTCACGACGACGCGCAGCGGCCCGCGCTCGGCCAGGGCGTCGAGTGCACCGGTGACGTCTTCGGTGGATGTGACGTCTCCGGGTAGGAACGTCACCGACCCCGAGTGTTCATCTTGGACGGATGGTCCGGGGGAACTCGGCAGATCCAGGATTCCGACGTGTGCTCCTGCATCGATCAAAGCCTGCGTCGTTGCGAGGCCCAGGCCGGATGCTCCGCCGGTGACCAGTGCGACGATAGTGTCGATCTTCATGTTCCTGCTTCCTGTCGTTGATGCCGGTTGCCGAGAACGGCAGTAATACGTGAATCAGCGTGGGTCGACGAAAATGTCGTAGTCGAGTGGTTCGGTTCCGCCGTAGGGAGTGAGGTCGGTGATTCCGGCTTCGGTGAGGACGTCGACGTCGATCAGGGCGCGGCCGGTGCGATAGCCCGGTGTGTGCGAGAGCACGGCAGCTGCCGCGTCGGCCATGACCTGGGGGCTGCGCGCATGTGCGGTCGCTTCTTCGCCGCCGAGGAGGTTCTTGACTGCGGCGGTGGCGATGGTGGTTTCGGGCCACAGGCAGTTGCTGGCGATGCCTGCGTCTTTGAATTCTGCGGCGAATCCCAACGCGAGCAGTGTCATTCCGTATTTTCCGAGTGTGTATCCGGGGTGTTTTCCGAGCCAGTTCTCGGACATGTTCAGTGGTGGCGACAGCGTCAGGATGTGACCTGACGCGGATTTCTTCAGGTGCGGCAGGCACGCTTGGGTGAGTGCGAAGGTGCCACGGACGTTGACCTGCTGGATGAGGTCGAACCGCTTGAGCGGTAGGTCTTCGGTGCCGGAGAGGTTGAGGACGCTTGCATTGTTGATGCAAATGTCGATGCCGCCGAAGGTCTCGGCTGCTGTGCGTGCGGCACGTGCAACATCCTCGTCGTTGCGGACGTCGCCGACGACACCGACGGCCTGACCGCCTGCAGCTTCGATCTCGGCGACCGCAGTGTGAATAGTGCCGGGTAGTCGAGGGTCGGGGTTGTCGGTCTTCGCCAACAGCACCAGGTTCGCGCCTCCACGTGCCAGTTCGGTTGCGATCGCGAGACCGATGCCGCGGCTGCCGCCTGACATGACTGCGGTGATTCCGTCGAATCGGGTGTTGCTCATGGTGGTTCCTTCGTCAGAGTCGTTCGATGATAGTGGCGTTGGCCATGCCGCCGCCCTCGCACATGGTTTGCAGTCCGTAGCGGCCTCCGGTGGCTTCGAGGTAGGTGAGCATCGATGCCAGCAGTCGCCCGCCCGAGGCGCCCAGGGGGTGGCCGAGCGCGATCGCGCCGCCCGCTGGGTTCAGCTTGTCGGGGTCGGTGTCGAAGTGGCTCTGCCACATCAGCGGTACCGGTGCGAAGGCTTCGTTGACCTCGTAGGTATCGATGTCCTCGAGTCGCAGTCCGGAGCGTGCGAGGATCTTCTCGGTCGCCGGGATCGGGCCGGTCAGCATAAGGAGCGGATCGCTGCCGGCGACGGCGAAGCTGTGGAAGCGGGCGCGGGGGGTCAGTCCGAGTGCCGCTGCGGTGTGTTCGCTCATGATCAGTGCTGCTGAGGCGCCATCGGTCAGCGGCGAGGAGTTGCCGGCGGTGATGGACCAGTCGATCTCCGGGAACCGGGCAGAGATGGCGTGGGACTGGAATACGGGTATGAGGGCGGCGAGGGAGTCGTGGGTGGTTGCTGGGCGTACGGTCTCGTCCACGCTGACCAGGCCGGTGGCTGTGTGGACCGCCGCGATTTGATCGAACTGCAGGCGTTCGGCGGCAGCTGCGGCGAGCCGGTGCGAACGCGCTGCGTAGGCGTCGAGTTGTTCACGATCGAACTTCCAGCGAGCTGCGATGAGTTCTGCGCCGATTCCCTGGGATACGAGGCCGTCGGGGTAGCGGGCAGCGAGGGGTCCGATGGAGGGGTCCTTGTCACCGACGTTGGAGAACATCGGGGCGCGGGACATCGATTCGACACCGCATGCAATCGCGATGTCGTACATCCCTGAGGCGATTCCTTGTGCGGCGAAGGCGGCGGCCTGCTGGCTCGATCCGCATTGGCGATCGATTGTCGTTGCGGGTACGGAGTCGGGGAACCCCGCTGCCAGTACTGCGGTGCGTCCGATGTTGACGGCTTGTTCACCGGATTGGGTGACGCAGCCGGTGATGGCGTCGTCGATCCGTGCTGGATCCAGGTCGTGTTTGTCGACGAGTGTGCGGAGCAAGTCCGCGAGCAGTGTCGCGGGGTGGATTTCGGAGAGAGCGCCGCCTGGCTTGCCCTTGCCCGAGGGTGTTCGGATGACGTCGATGATGACTGCGGTACTCACAACATGCTCCTTGTTCGTTCGATTCTTCGCTTGGCACCGGCATTGTGAGAACTAGCCGGAACTACTCGAAGTGGTTACTGCGATTGCTTCTCGAGTTCGGCTTTGGCGATGGTGCGCAGGTGGACTTCGTCGGGTCCGTCGAAGATGCGCATGGCGCGGTGCCAGCCGTACATCGCGGCGAGGGGTACATCGTCGCTCATTCCGGCGCCGCCGTGTACTTGGATGGCGCGGTCGATGACGTCGAGTGCAACGCGCGGTACCGATACTTTCGCTGCTGACACGTAGGGTGCGGCTGCCTTGTTGCCGTGTTCGTCGGTGATTTTCGAGGCGTACTGGCAGAGCAACCGTGCTTGGTCGATGGCGATGCGTGACTCCGCGATCTGGGCTTTGATCACGCCTTGTTCGACGAGTGCCGAACCGAATGCCACTCGAGACTGCGCACGCGAGACCATCAGTGCGAGTGCGCGTTCGGCAGCGCCGAGGGCTCGCATGCAGTGATGGATGCGGCCCGGGCCCAGGCGGGCCTGGGCGATGGCGAAGCCTGCGCCTTCTTCGCCGAGGATGTTGCTCACCGGGACGCGGACGTTGTCGTAGACGACTTCGCAGTGGCCGTGTTGATCGTATCGGCCGAAGACTGGAACGTCGCGGACGATGGTGACCCCGGGGGTATCGATCGGTACCAGCACCATCGATTGCTGTCGGTGGGTCACGGCGTCGGGATCGGTTTTGCCCATGACGATCAGGAGGGTGCAGCGCGGATCGGATGCGCCACTGGTCCACCATTTGCGGCCGTTGATTACGTAGTCGTCGCCCTCACGGTGGATGCGGGTTTGGATGTTGGTGGCATCGGAGCTGGCGACGTCGAGTTCGGTCATCGAGAACGCCGAGCGGATCTGGCCGTCTTTCAACGGCTCGAGCCAGCGGGTCTGTTGTTCCAGCGTTCCGAACAGGTGCAGCAGTTCCATGTTGCCGGTGTCGGGGGCTTGCCCGTTGGTTGCTTCGGGTGCCAGATGCAAACTCCATCCAGTGATTTCGGCGAGGCCGGCGTAGTCGAGTTGGCTGATTCCAGAGTAGGCGGGGAGGAACAGATTCCACAGCCCGCGCGCTCGTGCTTCGTTCTTGAGCGCCTCGACTACGGGGGGTAGCGTGCTGTCGCCTGGACCCGCTGCTGCGCGGTAGCTTTCGTACTCGTGTTCGGCGGGGAAGACGTGGGAATGCATGAAGTCGACGAGCGTGGCGCGTAGTTCGAGCGCTTTCGCCGAGGGTCTGAGGTCGAGCGAAGCTACGTCGACGACGGCAGGCATGGCCGATGTGTTCAGGGCGTGTGTCATAGGTTTCTTCCTGGTGTATCAGCCGGTGAGGCCGGGCACGTGCGATGCGGAGGCGCGTTCGAGAGCGCGACCGAGGAGTGGTCCGACCATGTCGCCGACGTCGGCGAAGTCCTCGCCCTGGGTGTGTCCCTGTGCGTGTCGTGCGTGGATGCCCTCGAGAATCACCGCTATTTTGAAATCGGCGAAGACGAGGTACCAGTCGATGTTCGGTACGTCGATGCTGCGGGTGGTCAGATAGCGCTGTACCAGCTCGTCGCGGGTCGGGAATCCGGGCAGCGCGGTGGCGCCGGCGGTGATGGGGTTGAAGAACTCGTCCTCGTGATCCCAGAAGGAGCACAGGATGCCGAGGTCGGTGACGGTGTCGCCGAGGGTCGACATCTCCCAGTCGAGTACGCCCAGGATGCAGGTGGGATCGGAGGTGTCGACCATCATGTTGTCGATCTTGAAGTCTCCGTGCACGATTCCCGGATAGCTTCGTGTCGGTAGGGATGCAGTGAGACGGCTGTGCAGCTCGGCCACTTCGGGCCGCTCGCTGGTGGCCGATGCGTCCCACTGGCGCTGCCAGCGGTGGAGCTGGCGAGTGAGGAAGCCGTCAGGGTTGCCCCACTCGCTCAGACCGACTCCTGCCGGATCGATGGAATGCAGATCGGCGAGGGTTGTCATCATCGAGTCGGCGAGACCTGCGCGTTGGGTTCGGGTGAGCTGGGCAGTGTCGTGTTGGGTGCGCAAGGTGGTTCCGTGAAGTTTGTCCATGACGTAGAACGGTGCGCCGATGACGTTCAGGTCCTGACACAGTCCGACGGTTCGGGGGACCGGTACCGACGTCCCGGCGAGTGATGACAATGCGCGGTACTCGCGGCCCATGTCGTGGGCGGTAGGTAGAACGTGTCCGCGGGGTGGGCGTCGTAGGATCCAGAAGTTCGAACCGTCGGTGAGCTCGTAGGTCGGGTTCGAGCGTCCACCTGCGATGAGTCGAGCTGTCAATGCGCCTACGGCACAGGTGGTCTCGACTGTTTCGAGCCATTCGCGCACACGCACGCAATCGAGTCCATCCACTGTGGTGGCATTCATACTTCACATCCTTTGCTTCGATGTCGCAGATGGCGGACCGTCGCCATTTCGGCGGTTCACACGTGTGGTCGCACGCAGAAACAGTCGGCGTCAGCGCATCCGCGCTAAAGTGGCGACACGGTGTCCGACTTCGTCGAGACACTTCGGATTTGGACCGGTCCGGAGTCAGAACTCGACTTCGAGGTGATCGCTGGTCGGCGTAGCTTGACACGCCAGAATGTATCCATCTTCTACATCCTCGGCAGAGAGTGCGGTGAAGATGCCGGGGTCGACAGTGCCCGATCGTAACGTGCATGCGCACGAGCCACATTCGCCCTCACGGCAGGAATACGGCGCATCGATCCCCGCGGAGAGCAGTGCATCGATCAGCGTGGATTCGGCCGGCCAGTCCACCGAATGTACTTCGCCGTCCAATTCGACCGACACCGTCGACGACTTACTGGACGTCGACGATTCGAGACACAAGACGAACGGGTCACCGGTCAACGACACGAATTGTTCTATGTGTACATGTTTGCTCGGGAAATTCAGTTGGTGCAAGGTCGATTCCACCGCAGACATGAACGGTCCGGGTCCGCAGATGTACGCGTGGCGGTCGGTGAAGCCCGACGCGTAGTCCCGCAACTGCTCTGCAGAGGGGATGCCGCGATCGGACTCGAGCCAATGTTCGATGCTGAAACGACCACTGTGGCGGGCCTGGAGGTTCGACAGTTCCCCGTCGAATATGACGGATTCTCGATCCCGGTTCGCGTAGAACAGTGCCACGTCGACATTCAAGGAAGCCAGCGCCGACTTCAGGATCGAGATGACGGGAGTGATGCCGCTGCCGCCCGCGAACAGTACGAGATCGTGGTCGATGGTTGCCGCCGTGAACGTGCCGGTCGGCGGCAGGACCCGGAGCGTGAGTCCGGGCTTGGCGTTGTCGCACAGCCAGTTCGATGCATATCCCTCTCGCGTGCGCTTGACGGTGACTTTCGGCTTCGCCTCCGTGGCGGGTGAGCTCGCAAGCGAGTAGCAGCGAGCGACGTACTCGGTCTGCTCGCTCGGTATCCGCAAGGTGAGGAATTGTCCGGGCGTGTAGGTGAAGTCCGTGTCGAACACGATCGAGATGGCGTCGGCGGTCTCCTGCACGACGTCGTGAATCTCGACTTCCACGCCCAGGAGCCGCGGTTCGACGACAGTCATTCCGCACCTGCCTTCAGCGGAAGAGATCGATGCCATACCTCGCCGAGTATCTTCCCGAGTTCGTCGATCCGCTCACGCTTCGGTGTACTGGTGGGAAGTCCGATGTGGACGTAGGCCAACTGCTCGGTCATGCAGCCGAGTGTCTCGGCGAGCAGTTCGAAATTCTGGTTCTCGACGACACCAGCTTCTGCCAGCCTCTCGAGCCACCGCCTCGTTCGTGCGACATAGTCCGACCGCAGGTTCAGCCACAGCTGCTGGAATCCCTCGTTCGCACTCGCTGCACCGGCTTCACGCAGCAATCGCAGCATGTGTCGGTGGCGCGCATAGGTCTGCAAGTAGGTCGTGTTGACCTCGATGAGCGAGGCAAGCTCGCCATGTGCGCGGTCGGGTCGGCCCCGCGAGTTCGACAGTTCTTCCAAAGCCGGTCGTAGGGCCGCGAGGAACACGTCGTCCAGTCCGGTGAAGTGACGGTAGAAGTTGCCTTGCGCAGTGTCGGCTCGGTGGGTGATGTCGGAAATCCGAGTCCGGGTGTACCCGTATTCGGTGAAGCACTCGGTCGCGGCTGCGATGATCTTGTCGCGTGTCTGCTCACCTCGGCGGTTCGCTCGCTTCGGAAGCGCGGTGTTGTTCTCGACCAGGCCGGCGCGCGTGAACTCGGCATCGATGCCCGTGGTATCCACATTCTCGGTCATGTCGGTCAGGCGCTTTCGAACCGGCGGCGGGCCACCGACGCCAGATGGTGGTTGGCAGGGAGCGGATCCGGCAGCCACGTCAACAGCTCCGTCAGGGCCGCGTGCGTCTGAGTGCCTGCTTCGAGTACGTTCCCCTCGTAGATCTTCCCGGACGCACCGTCGACGGTGATCGTCCGACCCTGCAATGCCGCAACGGTTCCCGGTCCACAGCCGACGACGCACGGCAGTCCGATCTCGCGGCAGACGAGCGCTGCGTGAGATGTCGAGCCGCCGACTTCGGTGACGACAGCAACGGATTCGAACATTGCCGGTACGTCGTCGGGAGCGGTCGAGGGACGAACCAACACGACCGATACGCCTTCGGCGGCAAGGTTCTGGGCTTCCTCGGTGTCGGTGACCGCTACACCCGTTGCCGTGCCCGGGCTCGCACCGTTTCCCTGTGCAACCACGGGTGCTCCCGCTGCGATCCCATCGTTGTCTTCGAGTGACCGAACATGGTCGGTCGTGATCCTTGCCAGTGCTTCGGGTCGAGATATCACGCCGGCGTGGACCAGATCGACCGCGACCTGAACTGCTGCGGCAGCAGATCGTTTGCCCTTGCGGCACTGTAGAACGTAGAGGACGTCACCTTCGATGGTGAACTCGATGTCGACGAGGTCGCGGTGATCCTTCTCCAGCACAGAAGCAATCCGCTCGAGCTCGGCGAAGTGGTGCGGCATCGCCTCGCGCAGATAGCTCAGTGGTGACGGTGTCCGTTCACCGGACACCACGTCTTCACCTTGCGCTTGCGCGAGCCACTCGCCGAACAGGACATTTTCGCCCGAGCTCGGGTTGCGGCTGAACAACACACCGGTACCGGAGCGTTCGTCGCGGTTGCCGAACACCATGGCCTGAATGGTCACTGCGGTTCCCGTGCCTGAACCGAGTCCATGGCGAGTGCGGTATGCCGCGACCCGCTCGTTGTTCCACGAGTCGAAGACCGCACCGATTGCGCTACGCAATTGTTCGTACGGGTCGGCGGGAACCGGGCCGACGATGGAGGTGTAGCTCTCACGGAACCGGGTCCACGTGTTCTGCGCCCAGGCTTCGTCTCCGGTGGCAGCGCCGAGTTCGTCGCGGAGCGACTCCGTGAGACCGAGATTGAGAACGGTGTCCATCATCCCCGGCATGCTCTGCGCCGCACCGGACCGCACGGACACGAGTAGCGGGAACGGCCCGACGCCGAACTTGCGGTCAGTTTCGTGTTCGAGGCGCGAGAGGTGCTCGAGCACCTCGGTCCACAGATCGTCGGTCAAGGAGCCGTTGTTCTCGTGATACTGCGCGCACAGAGGAGTTGTCAGCGCGAATGCCGGCGGCACACGGAGACCCAGGGCACGCATCTTGTTGACGCTGTAAGCCTTTCCGCCGAGTAGCTCGCGGCTTCCGGGTTCGGTGCCGTTCAGGTCGACTATCGTCGGAAGGCTCATGGAACGAGTCCTTTCTCGAGGTGAAGGGGATTCGGGATCAGCGCGGCTCGGGTGGCGAACAGTCCACCTTCGACGGGGACGTCGATGCCGTTGGTCCAGGAGGCGGCGGGGGAGAGGAAGAACTCGATGACCGCAGCGATTTCGTCGGCGGTTCCGTGCCTTCCAACTGCAGCGGCCGATCTGTCGATCGACGCGGCGCCCATGCTTGTAGTGAAGTCGGTCAGAATCGGTGTTTCCGTCGGGCCGGGACTGACGGAAACGACGCCGATACCCCGTGGGATCAGGAATGCAGCCAACGACGATGTCCATTCGAGCACAGCTCGTTTGGAACTGTCGTAGGCAGCGGGTCCGCCGAGGGGGTGTGCGGCGAGCCACGCATCGAGATCAGCACGATCGGCTACTTCGAGCAGGCTCGCAATATCCGGCAGTTCGAGCGTATTCCGGTGTGCGGCCACGGACGCGACGTTGACGATACGGCCGCCTCGGGGCATGGCGTCGAGGCATCGTGTAGTCAGAAGCCTCATGCCGAGTGTGTTGACCGCAAGCACGAGTTCCGGGGGCGCAGTTCCAGGTACACCTGCGACGTTGGCGAGCATGTCGATCTGTGGTGGAAGTTCGAGTGAAGCGATCTGCTCGGGGTCGGCCAGATCGCACAGGACAGTGGTCGCCTGGGGCTCGGGGCATTGGTTGCGGTCCACGGCCCAGACTTCGATCCCCATCTGCAGGGCTCTGCGGACCAGAGCCAATCCGATGCCGGACGCCGCACCCGTGACGACGAGCGTCATGCCATCACCGCCGTCACGTCGGTGAATTCGCCCAACCCAAGGGCGCCGAGTTCGCGTCCGTAGCCGGATTGTTTGACGCCGCCGAACGGAACCGATGGGCGTTCCCTGGTGCGGATGCCGTTCACTTTCACCTGCCCCACATGTAGTTTCGAGGCAACCACCTTCGCTGCGTCTCGTTCACCGGACCATACCTCCGCCGACAGGCCGAAGTCGCTGTCGTTGGCGATGCGCACTGCGTCGTCGATGTCCCGGTAGGTCTGAAGTACGACGACGGGGCCGAAGATCTCTTCGCGTACAGCGCGCGCGGTCGAGGGCAGATCGGCGACGACGGTCGGAGCCATGAAGCATCCGCTCTCCGGTTTGCCGGTACCGACGACCAAGCGTCCGCCATCGGCGAGCGCTGATTGCGCGTAGTCGACGACGCGGTCGAGTTGCCGCTTCGATGCCAACGGACCATGCGTCGTTGCGGGGTCGGAAGGATCGCCGAGAACGAGCGTGGCGGCGACGGCGGCGATTCGTTGTTCGATCTCGCCCGCCGACTGCACGGGTATCACCATGCGCGTCGGTGCATTGCACGCCTGGCCCGAGTTGACGAGAGCACTGCCAAGGGCGCCTGCGATGGCAGCGTCGAGGTCGGCGTCGGGCAGGATCACTGCGGGTGATTTTCCCCCGAGTTCCAGCGTCGTGCGCGCGAGTGTGCCGGCTGCGAGTGCGGCGACGGTGCGTCCTGCGCCGACACTTCCGGTGAACGACACGTGCGCGATCCCGGGGTGGGCGGCCAAGGCGGATCCGGTGATTTCGCCCGTTCCCTGGACCACGTTGAACGCACCTCGGGGGAGTCCGGCGTCGAGGAAGATCTGAGCAATGGCCACGGCGTCGAACGGGGTGGCCTCGGATGGCTTGAGTACGACGGTGCAGCCGGCTCCCAGTGCCGCTGAAACTTTTGCGACGATCTGGTGCACCGGCATGTTCCACGGTGTGATGGCAGCGACGACTCCGCTGGCGCGGCGCTGCAGTTGCGCTCCGTCGATGTCCTCGATCCAGGGGAACGATCGCGCGGTGCCGGCTGCAGCCCGCAGTACCGACGCGGGAAGCTGCGACTGCGTCACCGTGGCGAGCGAGATGGGCATGCCCATCTCGCGGGTAACGGTCGATGCGACGTCAGCAGATCGTTGGTCGAGCAGGTCAGCGGCGCGTTCGAGGACTACGGCGCGTTCGTCCACTGGGGTGCGCGACCATTCCTCGAACGTTCGGGATGCGGCACGGACGGCGAGATCGACTGTCTGTGTGCCGCATTCGTGCGTGGATCCAATGGACTCCCCGGTGAACGGATCGATGACCGTGATGCTCTCGCCGACCTGTGACGGGCTCCCGTCTATGAGGGATGCTGCCTGCTCAGCCATCGATGCGGGTCACTTCCACCGGGAGGGTCTTGATACCTCGGAAGAAATTGCTTCGAAGTCGGCTCACGTCACCGGTGACCTCCATGCGTAGTCCGCGTTCGACGATTCGTGTGAAGAACAGTTTCGCCTCGAGCCGAGCGAGGTTGGCCCCGAGGCACGCGTGTGCGCCCCAACCGAATCCGAGGTGCTCGTTGGGGAATCGGTCTCCGCGGAATTGCTGTGGATGCTCGAACACTCGGTCGTCACGATTTGCAGAACAGAACCACATGACGACCTTGTCGCCTTTGCAGATCGTCTTACCGTGCATCTCGATATCGCGAGTGGCGGTCCGCCGCATGGAAAGGACAGGCGAGGTCATCCGCACCATTTCTTCGACGACAATTCGAATCTTGGCTGGATTCTCGCGCATGTACTGCCACCACTGCGGATTCTCGTGCAGCAACTGGACCCCGCCGGAAAGCAGATTGCGGGTAGTTTCGTTGCCGGCCACCATGAGGATCAGGTAATAGGCGTCGAGATAGCCGCGCGCGAGGGGCTGTCCGTCGAGTGCGGCAGCAGTCAAGACGCTGATCAAATCGTCGGCCGGACACTTCCTGCGCAGTTCCTCGAGTTCACGGAAGTAGCCGAATACCTCGTCGCGGGCTTTCACCGCGGTCTCCGGTCCTTCGGAGTAGTCGGGATCCTCGCTGGCCATCTGATTGGTCCACCTCAGCAGATTCGGGCAGTCCTCGAGCGGAGCACCGAGAAGGCGCCCGATCATCACCAGCGGAAGTTGGGAGGTGATGGACGCGACCAGGTCGACGGTTCCCGCATCGATTGCGTCGTCGAGCAGTGAATCGATCACCGCCGCGATATCCTTCTCGAGAGACTTGATTTTCACCGGGCGCACATGCGGGGTGACGACGCCGCGGAGAGGGCCGTGCTCGGGTGGATCGACATGGTGGATGCTGCGTGCGCCTTCACCCTCTGCGCGTCTGCTGGCGATCTGGGTTCCCTCGGTGACCGAGAAGTCCTCGAATGTGGACGCAACCGTCTTGACGTCCTCGTAGCGGGTGACCGACCAGAATCCAGGACCGTTTGCCTCCTCGTTCCAGTGCAGCGGATCTGCGTCGCGAAGGTGGGAAAAGATCTCGTGGTCGGACCCGTCCGCGAACGGACGAAGGTCCATCAGGTCGACGTCCTCGGTGATCGTCATCGTGTCCTCCCGTACAATTCTGGTTTGCGACTCGGGTTTCACTAAACCATACTTTCTCGGTGGTGTGAACCACATCTTGTGTAAAAATGTGACGTGCGGTTAGCTGTATTCGTTAGTGACCGACTATTCGCAAACGAGGTTTCTGGTGTACCCACCGAGCATTGCCCGAGATCGACCCGATGCTCTGGCCTACGTGATGGCGGCGTCGGGTGAGACGCTGACGTACGGCGAGCTGGACGCGCGGTCGAACCAGCTCGCCCACCGATGGCGCGAACACGGCGTGAGCTATGGCGAGACCGTCGTGATCGCGATGGAGAACAACATCGACTGGCCTGTTGTCGTCGCAGCGGGCATGCGGACCGGCCTCTACGTCACTCCGGTCAATTGGCATCTCCAGTCCGCGGAGCTCTCCGCGCTGATCGCGGAATCCAGGCCCGCAGTGGTCGTGACGAGCTCCGCGTTGGCCGCTACGGTGGCGGACGCGCTCGATTCCGTCGGGCATCGAGCTCTCCTGCAGTGCGTGGACCGCGGCGTCGAGGGCTTCGACTATCTTGGTGGAGCGTTGGCGGGGCGGCCGACCACCCCGGTGTCGGACGAGCAACTCGGTGCTCGGGTGTTGTTCAGCGGCGGAACCACTGGTCGTCCCAAGGCATTCCGGCAGGCATTGCTCGGCGTGCATCCCGAGGACGCACCGCCGCGTCACGCAGGCCTCGTCGACAAGCTCGAAATCGATGCCGCCACCGTGCTGCTCTCGCCTGCCCCGAATTATCACGCAGCGCCCTTCACCTTCCAGCTCATCACGCTCGCCGCAGGCGGGACCATCGTGTGCATGGAGAAGTTCGACGCGGAAGCAGCGCTGGCGTCCATCGAGAAGTACCGGGTGACGCATTCGCAGTGGGTGCCGACGATGCTGGTGCGGTTGCTGAACGTCTCAGACCGTGAGCGCTTCCGCATGCCGTCACATCGGGTGGCCTTCACCTCAGGGGCGCCGTGCGCTGTCGACATCAAGACCGAGATCGACCGATGGTGGGGGCCGATCCTGCACGAGTACTACGGAGCTTCGGAAGGCTATGGGCACACCTACATCGCCCCCGAAGACGCGCGAACGCATCCAGGTTCCGTGGGCCGCCCACTGGGGGCGACGACAGTGCACATCACCGATGGCGAAGGCGTCGAGCTGCACGCGCACCAGGTTGGAACTGTGTGGTTCGAACCGAAAGCGGCCCAAAGTTACTCCAACACCACCGATGCGGCCGACGCCCGCGGCTGGAAGCAGATGGGCGACCTCGGATATCTCGACGAGGACGGGTTCCTCTACCTCGTCGGACGAGCGGGGTTCATGATCATCTCGGGCGGAGTCAACATCTATCCGGACGAAATCGAAGCTGTTCTCGTCTCACACCCCTACGTGCTCGACGCTGCCGTGATCGGTGTTCCCGACGCCGAGTTCGGCGAACGGGTCAAGGCCGTCGTCGAACTGCGGGACACAGTCGAACTGGGGGACACCTCCGTACTGGAAGCCGATCTGGTCCAGTTCTGCCGTGACCGCCTGGCGCACTTCAAAGCTCCGCGCATCGTCGAGTTCACCACTCGGCTGCCGCGGCTGCCCACCGGCAAATTGAACAAGCGCGCTCTTGCGGCCGAATTCGCACACACAGGAGGACAGTCATGACAACCACTGCGCAAGAATCATTTTCGATTCTGCATTCGATCCGGATCAAAGGTCTGGCGACCGATCCGGTGCTGGCAGCCATGGTCGGTCTCACGCCGGAGGTTTTGTCCGCTCGGCTCGAGCCACTCGTTGCGGACCACCTCGTCGTGCGGAGGGAGGGGCGGATGAGTGGGACGATGCTGACGCCCGTCGGTAAGGAGACGCATGTCGAGATGCTCGCCGCGGTGCAGCCGGGACCGGCCGTCGGCGAGTTCTACGATGCCTTCCTCCCACTGAACAGACGTTTCAAGAAGATCTGCAACGGCTGGCAGATGCGGGACGAAACGACGCCGAACGACCACACCGACGAGGCCTACGACGCCGAAGTGATCGAGGATCTAGCGGTCGTGCACGGTGAGATCGTCGAAGCGCTGACACCTTTGGGCGCCGAGGACTCACGGATGGCGCTGTACGGGCCTCGGCTGACGGCGGCGTTGGAGCGGATCAGGGGCGGCGACCGGGGCGCGTTCGCCAGGCCGATGTACGACAGCTACCACGACATCTGGATGGAATTGCACCAGGATTTGCTCATGGTCTCGGGTCGTGAGCGCGGGGAGCACGACGAGTAGGAGTGGCTTCGCCGCCAGTGGCGCCGGAGCGGCTCCGCCCCCGGGGGGGGGGGGGGGGGGGGGGGGGGGGGGGGGGGGGGG
>NZ_JBMDIX010000038.1:0-66090 GCF_057808915.1 Rhodococcus sp. FG69
ACGTGCAGCGGCTCGACCGAACTACATCCTGACGGCGTCCCCGAATTCCATACGTAGAGAGGGCATATGCGTCGTGAGCAGTGCGCGACGGGATAGGTTCAGCTGACGGAGCTCGGAAGCCAGCGGACCCTCGCCGAGGGTGAGTCGAGCGCCGCCCGGCCTCGTCCTGACCGTCCCCGGTGTCATCGTCCAGCTCGTGCTTCGGGTGACGCCGTCGAGACACGAGTAGGCATCGAGCGGCCGTGCGAATGCGCGGCCGGGGGCAGGCAGGCCCGCACGCAGTTCGAGTCGGAGAATCTCCCGACCGTCCTGGCTCAGTCGGCCGTCGAAAGTCGAACCGTACGAGGCGTCGAAGTCTGCCATTTCCTTGGGGAATCCCCAGATCTGTCGGCCCGCAGCCATCGTGAAGTCGCCGTCGACGGGCAGGCGATGGATGAGCACCCCCGTCGTGGTGGGGAAGATGACGCCGAATTCGTTGTACGGCCCCAGATCTCCGTCTTCGTAGCGCACGAAGATGAGCGCGCACAGCCCCCGGCCGGGACGGAACGTGCGGATCTTCAATCCCGCGTAGTCGATGGTTCGTTGTGCGCGTGCTGCATCGACGGAGAACAACGCCATCGCGGACCTGGCGCTGCGCACGTGGACCGGCATCTCGATGCGCCGTCCGAGAACGGTATGTGAACTCACGCCGTCACGCCTCTGAGGCCGTCTGCGCCGAATACTTGCTCGAGCATCGGCGTGTAGTCGGGTCCGCGGCGCAGGCTCTGGCCACCGTCGACGTTGATGATCTGGCCGGTGATCCACGACGACTGCGTGCCGAGGAGGAACAGCGCGAGAGCGGCGATGTCCGATACCTCGCCGACGCGATTCAACGGAGTGCACTGAATGTAGTCGTCGAGAATCGGTCCGCCGTCGGTGATCAACGCGACGAGATCCGTTCGAGTCAGACCTGGCCTGATGCCGTTGACGCGGACGTTGCTCGCCCCGAGCTCGTCCGCGGCGAGTTTCACGAGATGGTCGACGCCGGACTTCGACACCCCGTATGCCCCGAACCATCGATGAGTGTTGCTACTGGCGATGGACGATATCGCCACGAACGATCCGCCGCCGCCTCGCACGAGCTCTCGGGCAGAGTGTTTGAGCGTCAACATCGTTCCGGTCACGTTCAACTCGACGGTACGGCGCCACGCAGCCGCATCGATCTGCGTCACCGGTGCAATCGTCTCGTTGCCACCTGCGCAGGCGACGACGCCATCGAGCCTGCCCGTGTGCGAGGTCGCGAACGCGACAGCATCGACGACGGCATCCTCGTCGGTGACGTCGGCGGGGAAGGTTCGCAACGATGTGGCTTCGGCCGCGTCGTCGAGCTTGCTCTTGGTGCGTCCGACGATGGTGACGGTCGCACCTGCGTCGGCGAGAGCGGTGGCGATGCCGAGCCCGATGCCGCTTCCCCCTCCGGTCACAAGGATCGACTTTCCTTCGAATTCGGTCATTGCTGCCTCTCGTAGGGACTGCCGTCAATAATAAGAACAGGTTCTAGTTTGGGTGGGGTTTTTGTGGCCTGCGCGGTGATTCGGTCGGAACGGGAGCACAATCAGCGGTGTGGAAATCGCTGTCTTGCTCGTGGTTCTCGCGATCGGTGTACTCACCGTCGCGGCGCTCGCGGAACGCTTGGACGTCCCGCCTCCGCTTCTGCTGATCGCGGTCGGCGCGGCGGTGTCGTACATCCCCGGAGTGCCGGAGGTTCATCTCGAACCCGAGGTAGTCCTGCTCGGGCTGTTGCCGCCGCTGTTGTATGCCACCGCGATTCAATCTTCGCTGGTGGACTTCAATACCAATCGCCGTTCGATCCTGTTGCTGTCGATCGTGCTCGTCATCGTAACGACGTTGGGTATCGGCGCAATCGTGCATTCGATTCTGCCAGGAATCTCGTGGCCGGCCGCTTTTGCGATCGGAGCCGTCGTCGCGCCTCCTGATGCCGTGGCTGCGACGGCCATCGGACGGCGGATCGGTCTTCCTCGGCGAATCGTGACGATCCTCGAGGGCGAGTCGCTCCTGAACGATGCGACGGCGCTGGTGGCCCTCGGTACCGCGATCCTCGCGCTCGGCCATTCGCTGCAGGCATGGCGAATCGGATTGGACTTCGTCGTCGCGGCGGGCGGTGGGATTCTCGTCGGGCTGGTGACGTTCAAGATCGTCGCCACCGTGCGGAAGCGGCTCACCGATCCGGTTCTCGACACCGCGATCTCCCTCATCGTCCCCTTCGCGGCGTACCTCGTCGCCGAGGAAATCCACGCGTCGGGAGTGCTCGCGGTGGTCGTTGCCGGACTGCTTCTCGGCCACAAGGCCCCGATCCTGCAGTCGGCGCAATCGAGGATCGCCGAGCGAATCAACTGGCGCACCATCGCCTACATTCTCGAAAACGCAGTGTTCCTGCTGATCGGTCTTCAGGCATCCTGGCTGTTGCGTGACGTGGGCACCAGTTCGCTGCCGGCCACCACGATCGTCGGAGTCTGCGTCGCCACGCTCGTCGGCGTGATCGGGATCAGGATGGTCTGGGTGTTCATCGCCCGCTTCGCGCTGATCAGGCCGGTTGCCGACGCGTCGACCGGGGTCGTCCCGTCCTGGCGATACACGTTCCTGATCGGGTGGGCCGGGATGCGCGGCGTGGTCACCCTCGCCGCCGCGTTCATCATCCCGATCGGCACGGATTACCGCGAGATCCTGCTACTCATCGCGTTCACTGTCGTGGCGGGCACGTTGTTCGTCCAGGGATTGACGTTGCCGGTGCTGGCTCGCTGGTTGGAAGTGCCGTCACCGGACCCGATGGACGACGCGCTGGCCCGCGCGACGTTGCTCCAGCAGGCGTCCAAAGCCGGCTACAAGGCCCTGGACGCACTGGACTACGACGACCCTCACGGCGTGGAGGCGTTGGTTCGACAGCGAGTCGATCAGCGGAACTTCTCGGCGTGGGAGCGACTCGGCACCACCGCCGACCAAGAGACACCCAGCGAGCTCTACGCCCGCGTGCGCCTGGCGATGATCCAGGCCGAGCGTGCTCGGATCCTGGAGATCAGAAGTGCAGGCACCGTGCCGTCCGAGGTGGTCGGCGACGTGCTGGCAATGCTCGACGTCGAGGAATCGATGATCGACGTCGCGACCGAGGCCCGCCAGGACATCAGGACCGCGAACGGGCAACGGGCCCATCCGGGAGTCGGGTGTGACGAACTGGAACGGTATCCGGTGGCCGAGAACGCCTCCGACGGGACGTGCCACGAGTGCATTCGAGCCGGCACCGAGTGGGTCGCGCTACGGCAATGCCTCGAGTGCGGACACGTGGCGTGCTGTGATTCATCACCGCTGCAGCACGCCACCGCGCACTTTCACGACACGACGCACCCGGTGATGCAGTCCGTCGAACCGGGGGAGGATTGGCGGTGGTGCTACATCCACCACCTGACCGCCTGAACGTGTCGTACCCGCGTGGGAACATGAGCTGGTGATCATGCACGCCGACCTGGACTCGTTCTACGCGTCGGTCGAGCAGCGGGATGACCCACGGCTACGGGGAAAGCCTGTGCTCGTCGGCGGCGGAGTCGTGCTTGCAGCCAGCTACGAAGCCAAAGCGTTCGGAGTCCGCACTCCGATGAGCGGATCGCAAGCCAGAGCGCTGTGCCGACACGCGATCGTCGTTCCGCCGCGTATGGACGCCTACATCGAAGCCAGCAAGGCCGTCTTCGAGATCTTCCATGACACCACCCCTATCGTGGAGGGCATCTCCGTCGACGAGGCATTTCTCGACGTCACCGGCCTGCTCAAGATTCGGGGGACGCCTGTTCAGATTGCCCAGCGACTGCGCCGAGAAGTCAAGGATCGGGTCGGGCTCCCCATCACCGTGGGAATTGCCACCACCAAGTTCCTCGCGAAGGTGGCCAGCGCCGTCGGCAAACCGGACGGGTTGCTTCTCGTCGAACCCGGTCGTGAACTCCAATTCCTGCACCCTCTGAAGATCGAGCGGCTTTGGGGCGTCGGCAAGGTCACCGCCGAGAGACTCCACGCGTTCGACATCGTCACGGTCGGCGACATCGCTGCACAGTCCGAAGCGTCGATCGTCTCGATCCTCGGAAAAGGCGCAGGCCACCACCTGTACTCGCTCGCGAACAATCGTGATCCCCGACGAGTGCAGACCTACCGCGGTCGCAGTTCCATCGGTGCCCAGCATGCGCTCGGGCGAGGTCCGACATCACCGAAAGATGTCGAGGTTTCGCTCATTGCGCTGGTCGATCGTGTCACCCAGCGGATGCGTGCGGCGGACCGGACGGGCAGGACCGTCGTGCTCAGGCTCCGATTCGCCGATTTCACGACGATCACTCGTTCGCACACCCTGAACCGTGCCACGGCCGACACACAGGACATCCTCGATGCTGCGCTGACATTGCTGCGCGACGCTGCTTCCCTGATCGCAGAGCAGGGCATCACCCTCGTCGGCGTCACCGTTGCCAACATCGAGCGAAGCGGGGCCGAGCAACTCGAGCTGCAATTCGAGCAGCAACAGGATGCACCGAGCGCGTCGGCGCTCGACCTTGCGCTCGACGGCGTGCACAGCAAGTTCGGAAAGAAGGCGTTGACGAGAGGTGTTCTGCTGGGCCGTGATTCAGGTCTGTCCGTGCCGCTACTTCCGGACTGAGACCGACAGTTCGAAATTCTTCGGCATCAGTGTCAGCCGTTCCTCGATCTGCAGTCGGTACGACGGTTCGGCGGAAAACTCGAACTGCTGCAAGATCGTCCCGAGCACCAGGACAGCCTCGTGGATGGCGAATTGCCTTCCGATGCAGGCGCGTTCGCCTGTTCCCCACGGCTTGTATACGTGTCCTGGACGCGCTCGGACGGCTGCCGACAGGAAACGATCGGGGTCGAACTTCTCCGGGTCCTCACCCCACACCGGATCGCGGTGCAGTCCCGGAATGAGTACGAACGCCCAGTCGCCCTTCTTCATCTCGTGGAATCCGCCGATCACCGTGTCCTCCCGTGCCTCGCGTGCGAACGCCGGCGCGGTCGGCCACAGGCGCAGTGTCTCGTCGAGGATGCGTCGGACGAGTCTGAGCTTGGGGATCTTTTCGAAGGTGGGAGTTTCGGAACCCCATACCTCGTCGACCTCTGCCCGAGCGGCGTCGAGGAGATGCCGATTCTGCGCCAGGTAGTAGAGCGCGAAGGACAGTGCCCCCGAGGTTGTCTCGTGACCGGCAATGAGAAACGTCAGAATCTGTTGCCGAATGTTGACCTCGTCCAGCGCATTCGGATTCGTGGAATCGCGGGCGGCGTCGAGCATGATGTCGAGCAGATCGGAAGTGCCAGTGGTGCCCGGTGAGGCGGAGTCGCGGCGGGTTCTCACGATGTCGTCGAGGACCTGTTCGAGGAAGAGCTGATTCTCGGCGTTCGTGCGGTCGGCCTTTCGGAACACCAAGTTCGCGAGCCACGGAATCGGGATGAATTCCCGACGTTGGTTGTGCGAGAGAACGCCGACCATGGCGTCGACGAAGGGGTGTGGTGTGTCCCGGGTGAACGAGTCGAAGGAGTAGCTGAACCCGGTTCGACCGATAGTGTCGAGAGTCAGTTTGGTCATGTCGGAGGACACGTCGACCGTGCTGTGTGCGCGCCAGTGCGCTACGAGGTCGGACGCGACGTCGAGCATGATCCCGTGGTAGCTACGCATCGCGCTCTGGGCGAATGCGGGCCGCAGCAGATCGTGTGCCTTGCGCCAGTTCGGTTCGTACGAGTGGGCGGTGAACAGGCCGTCTCCGCCGATGGACCGGAGGCCTTCGATCGCGGGGGAGACGTGTTTGACGAACCTCTCTTCGTCGCACAGTTCGCCGGCCAGGTCGGCGCCCGACACCAGGACGTACTGACGCCCGAGGACGACGCGTTCGAAGATTGGACCGAGTTCCCTGGACAGGGCGATCGAATCCTGGACAGGTGTCGACGGGTGCACCCCGACGACGTCGCCGAGCAACGGCAACCGCCTCGGGGGGTGCGGCAGAGCCGAGGCCCGGGGAGCGACGTCGGTGACCATGGCAAACCTCTTCGTTCGTTACTGAACACCAATTCAACAACGAACGTACCCGCTACTGAATCCATGTCAAGTAGCATGGACCGGGATATGACCAGCCCCCGCAAGCGATTGTCACCGGACGCGCGAAGAACCCAGCTCCTCGACATCGGTTCTCGCTTGTTCGCCGACCGGCCGTACGAGGACGTCTGGATCGAGGAGGTTGCCGATCTCGCCGGGGTCTCGCGCGGGTTGATGTACCACTACTTCGCGTCGAAACGCGATTTCTTCGCGGAGATCATGAGGGTGGAATCCGCGCGGATTCTCGACACCACGGCACCCGACACGTCGCTACCGGTCACCGAACAGGTCGCCGCGGGTCTCGACGCCTACATCCGATACACGGTCGAACACGAACACGGTGTGCGAGCGATCAATCGGGGAGCGATGCTGGGTGACGCGGAGATCCAAGCGATCCTGACGGCAGAGCTCGAGGTGCAGCAGGAACGCATACTGGCCGCATTGCCTGCCGAAGTGCGGGAAGACGAAATCACCAAGACTGCGCTT
Organism: Rhodococcus sp. FG69; assembly: GCF_057808915.1. NCBI lineage: Bacteria > Bacillati > Actinomycetota > Actinomycetes > Mycobacteriales > Nocardiaceae > Rhodococcus > Rhodococcus sp. FG69. The sequence goes on from NZ_JBMDIX010000038.1 coordinate 6,614, forward strand.
CGTGGGTGGGTCTCGTTCGTTCGGGCGGTGTGCATGGATTGGCTGGATCGTAAATCGATCACCGAATCCGACGTCAGAGACCTGTGCCTTCGTGCGCTCGAGGGGCTGCTCGAGACCTGAGGTAAGAGCTATCGTGGCGGCATGTGCCGAAATATCACCACCCTGCGCGGGCTCGAACCCCACGCCACGGACGAGGAGATCGAAGCCGCGGCAAGGCAATACGTGCGCAAGATCAGCGGTGTTCAGAAGACATCCGACACGACCCGCGATGCGTTCGAGATCGCCGTCGCCGAGGTGACCGCGACGACCCACCGACTGCTCGATGCGCTCCCCGAGCGCAGGCAGCCTCCTCCGACGGTTCCACCGCTACGCAGGCCGGAAGTTCAGGCGCGGATCGCGGCGAAAGCTACACCCTGGAGTCGGCCCACCTCGCTGTAGAACGGGGTCGTACTCAGTGACGACGTGATGGATGCGCCGTTCTGGAAGACCGTGGGCTATCTCGTGGCTATTGTGTGCTCGCGGCACGCGCTCACCGAGTGCTGTCGGGGGGAACCTCCGGCAGTCCTTCGCTTGCGCGCAGTTTTTCGGCCATCGAACTGAGCAGATTCTGCGATTCCTCGGACAAATCGAACGCGCGAGTCGACAACCGACGAAGGCCGTAGCCTTGCAGCTGAGTCACGAGATCGAGATCGGTCTCGATCTGCGCGGCATAGATGTCGTCGAAGAAGTAGTCGGGCTTGACCTTGAAGAATCGTGCGAGTGCGGCGACGGTCTCCTCCGACGGGTTCGTCCTCTGGCCGGAGCGGAGCTGCGATATGTACGGCTTCGAAATCTGGTATCCGCCGTTGGCCAAAGCCTCGGCTACCTCGGCGTTGGTATGGGGCTTGCGGCCGGGTGGGTGCACCTTGTCGAACAGTGTGTTCAGCCGCGAGGCGAAGTCTGCAGGCATCGGGATCTACTAACACCCTTCTCGGTTCACCCGAGCCGTACTCATGTTGACCCGGTAATGATAACGAGTAGGTAACCATATTCGTCGGCAGCTGGTTGATTCGACTCGCCAACCGGTCGTGCGCGCCGTTTGAGCTCTCGCATCCGCGCATAGGTCGACCGGTCGGCCTGTTTTCAGGCTCGACGCGTCATTCGCCCGACCGACACGTAGTCCGTCGAGGGAATTCAATCCTCTCTGTGTGGTTGCTGAAAGTTAGCCCTTCCGGTCTACTTGTGGGTGAAATGCGGCAGTTCGAACGAAGATTTTCGATGGTTGGCGAAATGGGATGGGGGTGCTCATGAACGACAATCGCCGTCGAACATTCGAAACCGGTAGCGGCGGGATGGAGGTCGCGTCGCCCCTCGTGCGGGCAGTCCTGTCCTACGCGCCGTGCGACGAACGCGAGCCGATGCTTCCGACCGAGTGGATCGAACTGTCGGACGAGGGCGCCGGGCCGGTAGACGGTGAATCGTCTGTGCGAATGCGGTTGAGTTGTGCGCCGCAACTCGGTCGCGGAGTTCCGGGCCCTTTCGGATCGATGTTCTATGCCGGTGACCACTTCGAGGTCATCGTGCCGCGGCGTACCGCCGAGCAGGGCGCACTCCTGATGATCAACCTGCTCGACGCCTCGGCGCCGACTCGATTCGAATTCGACACGGAGCTTCCGGCCGGATGGAGTTTTCGAGTCGAACGCGACGGGTCGGTCTCGATCGTCGACGACTACGAGGTGTCCCGAATCTTCATCGGTGCAACGTGGGCGATCGACTCACGTTCGGCTCGCGTCGGGACTCGCTACACCTGTGAGCGGGGGAAACTCGTTCAGAATATCGACGTGAGCGTCGGAACTTCGTTTCCCGTGCTTGTCGACCCGGATCCTGATGCGATCTTCACTCCTGACGGCTACCTCGTCACCGCCACCTGGGAACCTCGCTTGATTCCCGGCGAGACCGACATAGCGGTCGGCGAAGCCTAGATTCGCTCGATGATCGTGCCGGTGGAGAGCGCACCACCCGCACACATCGTGATCAACGCGGTCGAGGCGTCACGCCGTTCGAGTTCGTGCAGAGCAGAGGTGATCAGTCTCGACCCGGTACTGCCGACCGGATGCCCGATCGCGAGTGCGCCACCGTTGACGTTGACCTTGTCCATATCGGGCTTGTGTACCGACGCCCAGGACAGCGGAACCGATGCGAACGCTTCGTTCACTTCGAAGAGATCGAGGTCGCCGATCTTCATGCCGCTCTGCTCGAGAACGCGGGTTGTTGCCTGCACCGGTCCGTCCAGATGGAACTCGGGTTCGGCGCCGACCAGGCACTGCGAGACGATCCGCGCTCGCGGGATGTAGCCCAGCGCTCGGGCGCGGTCCTCGTCCATCAGAATCACGGCGGCGGCGCCGTCGGATATCTGCGAGGACGTTCCGGCGGTGTGGAGACCGTCCTCCATGACGGGCTTCAACCGCGCCAATGACTCGGCCGTGGTGTCGCGCAGTCCTTGATCCCGTGTGACGAGCTCGTCACCTACCCGGACCGGAACTACTTCGCGGTCGTACCTGCCCTGGTCCCACGCTCGTTTCGCGAACGCTTGCGATCTGACTCCGAGAGACTCCAGGTCCGCGCGGGTGAGGCCGCGGCGTCGGGCGATGCGTTCGGCCGCTTCGAACTGATTCGGGAGATCGATGTTCCACGAGTCAGGGCGTCGCGGACCTGCATTCTCGCCGACGTTGGCGCCCAACGGCACACGACTCATCGCCTCGACCCCGCAGGCCATGCCGGCGTCGATCGCGCCGATGGAGATGAGGCCGGCCACAAGGTGATTGGCCTGCTGGGCCGAGCCGCATTGAGCGTCGACCGTCATGCATCCGCTCTGCCACGGTAGGCCCGCGTGAAGCCAGGCCGTCCGGGTGATGTTGTTGGATTGTTCGCCCGCCTGGGTGACGCACCCGCCGATCACCTGCTCGACATCCTCGGCGGCGATCCCGAGCCGATCGATGGCGCCACGTTGGACAACGCCCAGTAGTTCGGCGGCGTGGAGCCCGGCCAACCAGCCTCCTCGCTTGCCGATGGGGGTGCGCACTGCTTCGACGATGACGGGATTGCCCACGGTGGGCTCCTTTCTGGTCACCATGAAAGTAGAACATGTTCTCGAAAGATGGCAAGTGATTGCCTTCCCAGTGGGGCGGGGTTGTGTTTGAATGAATCTAGAACGTGTTCCACAAGTGTCCGCCCCTAGCCTGGTCCGGCTTGCGGAGTGACCCGAATACTGTCAGGAGAACCCAGTGACAGATGTACACCAGGACGTTGCGCGTCCCGATCTGCCCGAGGGCTTCGACCCCACCGATCCGGGCATCTACGAACAACGAATACCGGTCGAAGAGTTCGCGGAGTTGCGTAAGACGGCACCGATCTGGTGGTGTCCGCAACCTCCGACTGTCGGCGGCTTCCACGACGACGGATACTGGGTTGTCACGAAGCACGCCGACATCAAGGAGATCTCCAAGCGCAGCGACGTCTTCTCGAGCTTCGAGAACACCGCCCTGCCACGCTTCAACGACGACATCACCCGCGAACAGATCGAGCTTCAACGCTTCGTGATGCTCAATCAGGATGCGCCGCAGCACACGAAGACGCGCAAGCTGGTATCCAAGGGCTTCACTCCCAAGGCCATCAACGGCCTTCGCGCGGAGTTGGAACGGCGCGCGAACGAGATAGTGAAGAACGCCGCAAAGAACTCCACGGGTGACTTCGTCACCGAGATCGCATCGGAGTTGCCGCTGCAGGCGATTGCCGACCTGATCGGCGTTCCTCAGGAAGATCGCCAGAAGATCTTCGACTGGTCCAACGAGATGACGTCCTACGATGACCCGGAATTCGACATCGACCCGGTCGAGGCGTCGACGCAAATCCTCGGTTACGCCTACCAGATGGCCGACGAGCGACGTAAGTGCCCGAAAGACGACATCATCACCACGCTCATCAATGCCGATATCGACGGTGATCACATGGCGCCGGAAGAATTCGGGTTCTTCGTCATCATCCTGGCGGTGGCAGGCAACGAGACGACCCGCAACGCGATCACCCACGGTATGGCCGCCTTCATGGACAATCCTGAGCAGTGGGAGCTGTACAAGAAGGAGCGTCCGGACACCACTGCCGACGAGATCGTGCGGTATGCAACGCCGATCGTCGCTTTTCAGCGAACGGCCAAGGAAGACTTCGACCTCGGGGGTACGACGATCCAGGCCGGTCAGCGAGTGGCGATGTTCTACAGCTCCGCCAACTTCGACGACGAGGTGTTCGAGGATCCGTACAAGTTCGATATCCTGCGAGACCCCAACCCGCACGTGGGATTCGGTGGACATGGTGCGCATTACTGCATCGGCGCGAATCTTGCTCGGATGGAGATCAACTTGATGTTCAATGCGATCGCCGATCACATACCCGATATCTCCAGGCTCGGCGATCCGCGGCGGTTGCGGTCCGGGTGGCTCAACGGGGTCAAGGAGTTTCAGGTCGACTACACCGGTAAGTGCCCGGTCCAACACTAGCCGCTGTCGCCACTGGCGGCTCCGCCGCCAGTGGCGCGGTCAAGTGTCATGGAGTGCACTCAATCGCGCCACTGGGGCCGGAGGGCCTAGCGAATATACGTATCGGCGAACTTTCGCATCGAGTCCTTCTTGGCTTCCAGCGGACCGTCGAAGCCGATGCCGTCGAAGATCCAGGGCACGGTGATGATGTCGGTGACACCTGCCTCCTCCAGTTCGGCGTACCCGTCCTTGCCGAATCGGTCGATGCACACCGTCTGAATCTCGTAGGGTTCGTCGGCCTTCCCGTACTCGGTGCGTAGCTCTTTCAGCCGGGCGATGACGGACACCAGATCGTCGAACTTGATCATCGCCGACGTCCAACCGTCTCCGACGCGCGCCGCTCGCCGCAACGCGACGTCGGTGTGGCCGCCCACGTAGAACGGAACCGGTTTCGTCGGTGCAGGACTCATCTGCAGCTTGTCGAAGTCGTAGAAATCACCGTGATGCTCGACCATCCCGCCGCCGAGGATCAACTTGATGACCTCGATCATCTCGTCGACGCGCTTCCCACGTTTGGCATAGGGCACTCCGCACCACTCGAATTCCTCGGGCGCCCAACCGATACCGACGCCGAATCCGAACCTGTTGCCCGTCATCGCGGCAACCGATCCGACCTGACGTGCCAGGAGAACTGGATTGCGCGAACCCAGCTTGAGTACCTGGGTGTAGAACTCGATTCTCGTCGTGACCGCGCCCATCGCAGCGGCCGCGATCAGCGGGTCGACCCAGGGAGTCTCCTCGTTCCACATCCGCGAACCGTCGGGCGTGTACGGGTAGTCCGCAGACTGAGTTTGCATGTAGAACAACGAATCCGGAAGAGCAATCGACGTGAAGCCGCACTCCTCCGCGGTCTGTGCCAGTGCCGTCAGCTCATGCAACGGTGTCATCGCGATTCCGACGGTGTACTTCATGGCTGCTCGCTCCCTACTACCCACATCGAAAAGTACTGGGACCCTCCGCCGTACGCGTGGCCGAGGGCCTTCTTGGCGTTTTCGACCTGGTGATCGCCGGCTCGATGCATCACCTGCATCGCAGCTTCGGCGAACCGAATCATCCCCGACGCGCCGATCGGATTGGACGACAGCACGCCGCCCGAGCAATTGACCGGCAATTGTCCGCCGATGGCGGTGTCTCCGGCTTCGGTGAGCTTCCACCCTTCACCTTCGGCCATGAACCCGAGGTTCTCGAGCCACATCGGCTCGAACCATGAGAACGGAACGTAGATCTCCGCGACGTCGATCTCCGACAGCGGGTCGATGATACCGGCCGCCTTCCACAGCGCGGCCGCGGCGTCGCGTCCGGCCTGGGGGTTCACCTGATCTCGCCCGGCGAACGTCGTAGGCTCGGTCCGCATCGCCGTCGCATGGATCCAGGCGACCTTCTTCCCATCGGCCTCGCGTGCGCGCGCAGTCTCCTCGTCGCCGATGACGATTGCACAGGCGCCATCCGAGGACGGGCAGGTCTCGTCGTATCGAATCGGGTCCCACAGCATCTGCGACGCCTGCACCGATTCCAGGGTGATGTTCGGCTGCTTGAGGTGCGCGTAAGGATTGATGCTGCCGTTCAACCGATCCTTGACGGCGACCATGGCGCCGATGTGCTCAGGTGCATGGGACCTACGGATGTACGAGCGCACATGGGGCGCGAAGTAGCCACCCGCGCCTGCACCGACCGGCATGTTGAACGGAACCGGAATCGACAACGCCCACATGGCATTACTCTCGGACTGCTTCTCCCATGCCACCGCGAGTACGCGTCGATGCACGCCCGACTGCACGAGTGACGACGCCACCACCGCAGTCGATCCACCCACGGACCCGGCGGTATGGACGCGAAGGAGCGGTTTGCCGGTAGCGCCGATGGCGTCGGCCATGAACAACTCCGGCATCATGACGCCTTCGAACAGGTCAGGTGCCTTTCCGACGACGACGGCGTCGATGTCGTCCCAGGTCACCTCGGCGTCCTGCATGGCACGATCGATGGCCTCACGGAGGAGCCCGGACATCGAGACGTCGTGACGCTTGGCGACGTAGTGTGTCTGGCCGGTGCCGAGGACGGCGGCGGGGTGCTTACTCACTTACTTTCCCTCCATGACAGCGACCAGATTCTGTTGCAGCAGAGGCCCGCTCGTCGCGTGTGCGAGAACTCTGCTGTCCTTGCCGTCGAATATCCGGGTTGCGGCGTGGCCGATGCGCTCGAGTCCTGCAGAGAACATGGCATTCCCGACGAGGGTGCCCCCGGATGGGTTCAACGTCGTTCCACCTGGCAGCCACTCCGACAGAATCAATTCCTGATGGGTGAACGGTGCGTGCAATTCCGCTGCCGAGATGCTCGACAGATCTCCACCGGACGCCTTCAGTGCTGCGTTGTACGCAGACGGTGCGGTCGTGAGATCGCGAGCTCCGAAATTGGGGGAGTCGACGAGATGCTCGATCCCGGTGATCCATGCCGGGTTCTCCCGCAGCGAGCGCGCCCGGTCACCGGCTGCGAGGACGATCGCCGACGCCCCGTCGGTCACGGGTGCGCAGTCGTGCGCACGAAGTGGGTCCGCGATGTACTCGGTGGCGAGCAACTCGTCGACATCGAGGACGCCGGTGAGTTGTGCGAGGGGGTGCGCATTCGCCCGATTGCGTACGGCGACCTCTGCCATCGCGCGCTCGTCCCACTTACCGGCATCGATCCCGGCACGTGCTTGAATCCCGGCCAGCGACAGCGAGTCCGGCCACAACGGTGCGACGAGATACGGATCGAGTTGCAACGCGAGAACCTTCGCGAGTGTGCCGGCGGAGGACTTGCCGAACCCGTAGACGAGGGCCGTCTCGACTTCTCCCGTCATCAACTTGATCCACGCTTCGTAGAACGCCCACGCCGCGTCCATCTCGACGTGTGACTCGTTGATCGGCGGTACGGCACCGATCGCATCTATGGCGGAGATGAACGAGAACGCTCGACCTGCCAAGTAGTCCGAGGATCCGGAACACCAAAAGCCTATGTCGGACTTGCTGATTCCAAGTTCGGCGTACAGCTGCTGAAAGCACGGAACCAGCATTTCGACGCCATTGGTGGTGCCTGCGGTGTGCGCGACGTTGGGTGCCTGTGCGAAGCCCACCACTGCGATATCGGTCATTGCTCGCCTCTCTACAGGTGGTGCTTGTAGGTGTCGTAGTCCGCGTCGGGCTCACCCGTCGGGCGGAAGTACTCGATGTTTTCGAGGGTGTAACCCCACTCCTCACGCGGCTTCCACTTCGCTGCCACACGCATGCCCATCCGCACTTCCGAGGGCTCGCACTCCAGAATCAGATGCAGAAACGCGATGTCGGCACCGTCGAGCAGCACGTAGGCGGCGATGTAGGGCGGCTTGATGCGTTGGCCGAGGAACGGGACGTTGACGATGCAGTACGTCGTGACGACGCCTGTATCAGGAAGTTCGACCTGCTCTGCCGTCGGCCGCCCGTCGGTGGGGCTGGCGCCGCGAGGGGGGACGTAGACCTTGCCCTCGGAGTCGGTTCGGCCACCGAGGATGCGGCCCTCGGCGAGTCCGCGCAGGTAGTAGCTCTCTTCGGCCGACGCGGAATGCATGTACTGCAGCCGGACCGGGGTGGTGATCATGGTGACGGCCTCGGCGCCGGGATCAGGCCCGGGATCAGAACCGGAATCAGGCTGGTCGCCGCCCTCTCCGGGTTCGAAGAACGCTATGTCATGGATATCGCCGACTCGATCCTCCGCCCATCGGGCATGGACGCGCATACCCGTCGACATGTTCGCCGACGAACCGGCGTCGACGGCATGCAGCAGCGCGGTGTCGGCTCCGTCGAGTTGGATCAGGGCGAAGGCGAAGGGATGTTCGAGCGGCTGCCCGTCGTACGGCACAGGTACCCACGACCACGACACGACGGTGCCGGAAGATCCGACGTCGATGAATTCCGTGATCGGTTCCATTGTGGCGGAATCGAATTCGGGAGGTGGTACGTAGACCCTCCCGTCGCTTCCGCGTCCGCCGATGATCTGTTTGCGGCGCAAGCCCGTCAAGAACTCTCCGATTGTCGGCCCGACCGAGCGGGTGTAATCGAAGGCGTTGTTCAGAGGTGCGCTGAGTGGTGTGTTCACCATAGTCACATTTTTAGTAGAACAGGTTCTTATTATGGTGGCAAGACCGGTCGGATGGAAGGCGTGCGAAATGAAGCTCGGATTGCAACTCGGATACTGGGGCGCGCAGCCACCGTCGGGAGTGGGGGAGCTCGTCGACGCGGCCGAGGCGGCGGGATTCGACGCCATCTTCGCCGCCGAATCGTGGGGATCCGATGCATTCGGCCCGCTTGCGTGGTGGGGGTCGCGGACGACGACTGTGCGGCTGGGGACCTCGGTGGCGCAGCTGTCGGCCCGGACGCCGACGAGCTGTGCAATGCACGCGCTCACGCTCGACCACCTGAGCGGCGGCCGCGCGATCCTCGGCCTCGGTGTGTCCGGGCCGCAGGTCGTCGAGGGGTGGTACGGGCAGCCGTTCGCAAAGCCGTTGGCGCGCACCCGCGAATACGTCGACATCGTGCGTCAGGTTCTCGCGCGTGAAGGTCCGGTGACCAGTGATGGCCCGCACTATCGGCTTCCCGTCGGCGGGACTGGTCTGGGTAAAGCACTCAAGCCGATCACCCACCCGCTTCGGGCGGACCTGCCGATCTGGCTGGGTGCCGAGGGGCCCAAGAACGTCGCACTGACAGCGGAGATCGCCGACGGGTGGCTCGCGATCTACTACTCCCCACGGCTCGCGCCGATGTACGACAAGTGGCTCGACGAGGGGTTCGCGCGTCCCGGCGCTCGGCGAACTCGGCAGGATTTCGAGATCGCCGCAACGTGTCAGGTGGTGCTCACCGACGATCGGGTCGCGGCAATCGCCGAGCTCAAGCCCACCATTGCGTTGTACGTCGGTGGCATGGGTGCGCCCGAACTCAACTTCCATGCGCAGGTCTATCGCCGAATGGGGTACGAGCGCGAGGTCGACGAGATCGGAAGACTGTTCATGTCCGGCCGCAAAGCGGAGGCCGCGGCCGTCGTGCCCGACGAGATGGTGGCCGAGACGATGATCATCGGTGACGCCGATCATGCCCGTCGCGAAGTGAAGCGCTGGGAGGATGCGGGGGTGACGATGTTGTTGGTGACTGCGCGCACTGCGTCGGAAGTGACTGACATCGGGGCCTTGCTCAACTAGTAGAACACGTTCTAGATTGGGGGCATGACGACTGCGACGCGAACGGGTGGACTCTGGAATATCGCCGCCGAGGAACCGGACCGGATCGCCTTGGTCGACGCCGGCCAACCGGGTGGCGTGAGCTACACCTACGGCGAGTTGGTCTCCGACGCCAATAGATACGGACGGGGTCTGCAGGACATGGGGCTGCGACCCGGTGACAGTGTGGTGATGATGCTCCACAACAGCGCCGATCTCGTAGCGTTCTATTTCGCTGCGTTCCAGACCGGCCTCTACATCGTCGCGGTCAACTGGCATCTCACCGGACCCGAGGTCGCGTACATCTTGAAGGACAGTGAGGCGAAAGCCTTTGTCGCATCGGAGCGTTTCGCCGACGCCGCTCGCCAGGCCGCCGACGAGGCAGGCACCCCGGGTAGGTTCTCGGTCGGATCGATAGACGGGTTCACGCCGCTGCGCGATCTCGGTGGTTCCGACGAGCGACCCGATATTCGTACCGCCGGTGGGCCGATGCTGTACACGTCGGGCACGACCGGAAAGCCGAAAGGCGTCAGGCGCCCGCTCACCGGTGCAGATCCGGATCAGGTGCCTCTGGCGTCGAGCGGATTCTTCGGGATATTCGGAATCGAACCGTTCGACGATCACGTCCATATCTGCGGTTCTCCGCTCTATCACACGGCAGTGTTGAACTTCGTTGCGATCTCGATTCAGTTGGGACACAAAGTAGTTCTGATGGATCGGTGGGATCCGGAAGAGATGCTCGCGCTGATCGAGCGGCATCGCGTCACGCACAGCCACATGGTCCCGACACAATTCCATCGGCTGCTTGCGTTGCCGGACGAAGTCCGTGCGAAGTACGACGTGTCCTCGCTGCGGGTGATGATTCACGGAGCTGCGCCGTGTCCGCAGGAGGTGAAACGACGGATGCTCGACTGGTGGGGGCCGGTCGTCACCGAGTACTACGCCGCGACCGAGGGCGGGGGCACGGTCATCTCAGGTGAGGAGTGGCTGCGCAAACCAGGTTCCGTCGGCACTGCCTGGCCGAATTCGGTGGTCAAGGTGCTCGGCGACGACGGCAGTGAGCTTCCCGTCGGTACACCCGGTCAGGTGTACATGCGGATGGGCGGGTCCAGCTTCGAATACCACCACGACAAGAAGAAGACCGAGGAGTCACGCGTCGGGGATCTGTTCACGCTCGGCGATATCGGCTACCTCGACGAGGACGGCTATCTGTTTCTCTGTGATCGCAAGTCCGACATGATCATCTCGGGTGGTGTGAACATCTATCCCGCCGAGATTGAAGGCGAGTTGATCACACACCCGAAGGTGGCCGACGTCGCGGTCTTCGGTGTGCCACATGTCGATTGGGGTGAGGAGATCAAAGCCGTCGTGCAGCCGGAGGTGGGCGTCGAGCCGAACGAAGAGCTGACCGAGGAAATCATGGCCTTCGCGCGGGAGCGGCTGGCCAAATTCAAGCTCCCTAAATCCGTCGACTACACCGACGAGCTACCGCGCGATCCGAACGGAAAGCTGTACAAGCGCAAGCTTCGTGATCCGTACTGGCAGGGACGCGCGAAAATCTAGGCCACTGGGCGGAGCCGCCTACAGCGGATCGTGCTGCACGTGCTCCATCGGAGTGCCGACTTTGCGAAGCGCATAGAGGGTCATTCGAACCATGGACGGCGAACCGCAGATCTGAATCTGCCGATCTGCCCACGATCCGAACTGAGTGACCACCTTGCCTATCGGTCCATGCAGCCGTTGGTGCATTCCCCATGGAAGTTCGAGCGTTCCCGTGGTGTGCCACCACGGGTCCTCGTCTTCCTCGGTGACCGGAACGACGGTGAGCCATGGATTGGACAGCGACAGTTGCCACAAGGTGTGCATGTCGTAGAGGTCCCGCGGATAGGTACCGCCCACGAAGAGATGGACTCGTGGATTGCGGCTGTACCGCGCCATCTCCATGATCTGTGCGCGCAGCGGCGCCAAGCCGGTCCCACCCGCGATCATCAAGACGTCGTCCTGGACGCTGCGATCGACCTGCAGCCCGCCGAACGGAGGGCTGATGGCCCAGCGATCGCCGACGACCGACTCGGTGACGATCGCCGGGCTGACCCAGCCACCGGACACGCGTCGGACGTGGAATTCGATCTCGCCCTGTGGGTTGCATGGGATCGCCGGGGAGAGATAGCGCCATAGCCTCGGACGCTGTGGAATCTGCACGCTGACGTACTGGCCGGGAAAGTAGTGAATGCCCTCGTCGACCTGAAGCCGAACGATCGCCAGGTCGTCCAGCACGCGTTGATGCTCGACGATGGTCGCGCCCCAGTAGGGCGGAAGTTCATCGGAGTCCGCTGCGACGGCCATGTTGTCGGTGACGAATGCAAGGGTCCTGTGCCATGCATCTTCTATCTCGTCCGTCCACACTTCGTTGCCGACGAAGTTGCGGAACGCTGCGATCAGCGCCGAGCCGCCTGCGCGGAAGTGTGATCCGTCGATCCCGTGCTTGCGGTGATCGCGTCCGAGCTGTCGAAGAAACGACTCGACACGGTCGTCCTTGTCCAAGTTGTCGAAGACGTACGCCAATGCTCGAACGAAGTGGTCGCGTTGCTCGTCCATCGATGCGGGAAAGTAGGACCGAAACTCAGGATGTTCGACGAACAATTGGGCGTAGAAAGACCGCGCGAGGTGCGCCGGACCGTCATCAGCCGCCAGAACGGACTTGAAACCGGCGCGAACCAGGGAAATAGTTCGCGCATCGAGCATCGATCAACCTCCGCCATTGCTAGACGGTTCCGAAGTAGACCGCCCGAGGGTATCGCGTTTGCGGTCACGTGGCCATGCTCGCTGCGAGTTGTCCGTTGAGCCTTCCTGCAAAATTCGCTAAGTTGAGCGGAACAGACTCAACCTTTGTAACGTTGTACCCATCGACATCAAGTTCTTCTCCGTTGAAAGAAGGTGACCGGTGGACAGTTTCACACCCACCACGAAGACACAGGCTGCTCTCAGCGCAGCTCTGCAGGCCGCATCCGCGGCCGGAAACCCGGATATCCGTCCGGCGCACTTATTGGTGGCGTTGCTCGATCAGACCGACGGCATCGCCTCTCCGTTGTTGAAGGCTGTCGGCGTCGATCCAGCTGCGGTGCGCGGTGAAGCACAGACACTGGTCGATCGCCTTCCCTCCGCCACAGGATCGACGACAACCCCGCAGCTCGGGCGCGAAGCGCTCGCCGCGATCACCACTGCTCAGAGCCTTGCGACCGAACTCGACGACGAGTTCGTCTCCACTGAGCACCTGATGGTCGGTCTTGCGACGGGCGACTCCGACGTCGCGAAGCTCCTCACCGGCCGCGGTGCAAGTGCCGGCGAATTGCGCGACGCCTTCCAGACGGTTCGCGGCAGCGCCCGCGTCACCAGTGCAGACCCCGAGAGCACCTACCAGGCGCTGGAAAAGTACAGCACCGATCTGACCGCTCAAGCGCGCGAAGGCAAGCTCGATCCGGTCATCGGCCGCGACACCGAGATTCGACGCGTCGTACAGGTTCTGTCTCGCCGTACCAAGAACAACCCTGTTCTCATCGGTGAACCCGGCGTCGGCAAGACCGCCATCGTCGAGGGTCTGGCCCAACGCATCATCGCCGGTGACGTGCCGGAGAGCCTGCGCGGCAAGACCGTCGTATCGCTCGATCTCGGTTCGATGGTCGCGGGAGCCAAGTACCGCGGCGAGTTCGAGGAACGGCTCAAAGCCGTGCTCGACGACATCAAGAACTCCGCGGGCCAGGTCATCACATTCATCGACGAGTTGCACACGATCGTCGGTGCTGGCGCGACCGGCGAGTCGGCGATGGACGCGGGCAACATGATCAAGCCGATGCTCGCCAGGGGCGAACTGCGGTTGGTCGGCGCGACGACCCTGGAGGAGTACCGCAAATACGTCGAGAAGGACGCCGCGCTCGAACGCCGATTCCAACAGGTGTACGTCGGTGAACCGTCTGTCGAGGACACTGTCGGCATTCTGCGTGGTCTCAAGGAGCGCTACGAGGTGCACCACGGTGTCCGCATCACGGACTCCGCCCTGGTGTCGGCCGCGACACTGTCCGATCGCTACATCACCTCGAGGTTCCTCCCGGACAAGGCAATCGACCTGGTCGACGAGGCTGCGTCGAGGCTGCGGATGGAGATCGACTCACGTCCCGTCGAGATCGACGAAGTCGAGCGGGCGGTCCGTCGTCTCGAAATCGAGGAGATGGCGCTCGAGAAGGAGACCGACGACGCGTCGAAAGCTCGGTTGGACAAGCTGCGAGCCGAGCTGGCCGACAGCCAGGAGAAGCTGAACCAGCTCAGTACTCGCTGGCAGAACGAAAAGAATGCCATCGACTCGGTGCGAGTTCTCAAGGAGGAGCTCGAAAACCTCCGCGGCGAGTCCGAGCGCGCCGAGCGAGACGGCGACCTGGGCAAAGCAGCAGAGCTGCGCTACGGGCGCATTCCGACGCTGGAGAAAGAACTCGCCCAGAAGACCGAAGCCTCGCCGAAGCAGGGCGACGTCATGCTCAAGGAAGAGGTCGGCCCGGACGACGTCGCCGATGTCGTCGCAGCATGGACGGGTATCCCCGCAGGTCGGATGCTGGAGGGCGAGACCGCCAAGCTCTTGCGCATGGAAGACGAGCTGGGTAAGCGCGTCGTCGGCCAGAAGGATGCCGTGCAAGCGGTGTCCGACGCCGTCAGGCGGTCTCGTGCAGGCGTCGCCGATCCGAACCGTCCGACGGGATCCTTCCTGTTCCTCGGTCCCACCGGCGTCGGCAAGACCGAACTCGCGAAGTCGCTTGCGGATTTCCTGTTCGACGACGAACGAGCGATGGTCCGGATCGACATGAGTGAGTACAGCGAAAAGCACGCTGTCGCACGGCTCGTCGGGGCCCCTCCGGGCTATGTCGGGTACGAGGCAGGCGGTCAGCTCACCGAAGCAGTGCGCAGGCGCCCGTACACCGTGGTGCTGTTCGACGAGGTCGAGAAGGCCCACCCGGATGTCTTCGACATCCTGCTGGCGGTGCTCGACGAAGGCAGGCTGACGGACGGCCAGGGCCGAACGGTCGACTTTCGAAATACGATCCTGATCCTCACCTCGAACCTCGGTGCGGGCGGATCGAAGGACGAGGTAATGGACGCTGTCCGGCGCGCGTTCAAACCTGAGTTCGTCAACCGACTCGACGACGTCGTGGTGTTCGACTCGCTATCGGAGGAACAGCTGGAATCGATCGTCGACATCCAACTCGGCTTGCTGGCGAAGCGGCTGGCGACGCGCAGGCTGACTCTCGACGTGACCTCGTCGGCGAAGTTGTGGCTCGCGGCCCGCGGGTACGACCCGCTCTACGGTGCTCGTCCGTTGCGCAGGCTGATCCAGCAGGCCATCGGTGATCAGTTGGCAAAGCTGTTGCTGGCAGGCAAGGTTCACGACGGAGATGTCGTGTCGGTGAACGTCAGCCCCGATGGAGACGGCTTGGTCCTGGGCTAGCAGACCGCTCTACTATTGCGCGACAACGTGCCTGTTGCCGCGCAATAGTGGGGTTCGGCCACCGCGCGCCACGACCGCGGGGACGTACCCTCGGTACATGACTTATCCGGAAGATCCGCGCGAACGGCCGTGGGACGACGGGACGGCGAACCCGCCGCCCGATCGTCCAGAGTCCGACCAGCCGACCGAGACATGGCAGGCATACCCGGACTCCCAGCCGCTGCCGGATCAGCCGACCCAGCAGTATCCCTCGGGCCAGCAGTACGGTCAGCCCCAGCAGTATCCGTCGGGACAGCAGTATCCGTCGGGACAGCAGTATCCGTCGGGACAGCAGTACGGTCAGCCCCAGTACGGCCAGCCGAACCCGACGCAGGCTATGCCGCCGTACGACCCGAATCAGCACTACGCGGCGAATCAGAACTACGCAGATCAGGGCTATACGGGTCAAAACTATGCAGGTCAGGACTATGCAGGTCAGAACTATGGACAGCCCCCCAACTACACAGGCGAGACGGCGTACGTTTCCGAAGATCCGGGATCGGGCGGCAATTCCTCCAGAAAGTGGCTACTTGCGCTGGTGGCCCTTGCTGCGCTGGCCGTAGTCGTGCTGGCGGGCTTTTTCGTCCTGTCCAATCAGGAGTCGGAGCCGGCCACCGCGCTCGGTCCCTCGTCGACGTCGCGGGCGCCGCTACCGACGGTGCCGCCGAGTCAGGTGCCGTCCGTGTCACCGTCGGTTCCAGGGGGTTTGGTGCCGGGTGGGATCCCCGAGATTCTCGGTGAGTCCGGAGCCGCGATCGGAACCATCACGGCGATCGACGGCTCGACTCTGTCGATACAGGGCATCGACGGTGCACCGGTCACGGTTCTCGTCACCCCGCAGACTCAGGTGCTGTCGCTGTCGGGGTTCGATGTCTCGTCGCTGAAAGTGGGTTCGCTCGTCGTGGTGAACGGTAGCCCGATGGAGGACGGCACGATCACCGCCGATGTCATCGTCGAAACGCCGGACCTCGGGGGATAGGCGCTCCCGGGTCGTTCCGCGGGCTTCGACCGTCGACGCTATAAGCTGACGATCGATGACGGCTATGTGGTTCGGACTTGCAGCGATCGCTCTCGTGGGCGCGGTCGCCCTTCTCTATATCGATCGTTCGCGTCGAGACCAAGTCGGACGCGTGCGTCAGATGTGGGCGAAGGCCCAGGGCTACACCTACTCTGCCGACGACGACGAGATCGTCCTTCGATTCAGCCGCGCGGCGTTGGCCAAGCCCGAGCACACCACGGCGCTCGATCTCGTGCGCGGTGTTCGGCGTGGGGAGAAGTTCGTACTCTTCGACGTCGAGGAGCTCGCGACTATCGTCGCAGTACAGCGCCCGGTCGGTTCCGACGTGGACATCGATCTGCGCCTGAAGTCGACACCTCCGCCGCGGGATCCAGACATGGAGCTTCTCGGGTCGATCGGGCCGCGTGTCGTGTTCGCAACCGACACCGATGTAGCCCGTCGAGTATGCGACCAGCGAATGGCTGCGTTCACCGAATCCGTTCCGGCGAAGATGTCGTTGATCTGGAGCGAGAACGACTGGACCCTCGGTTCCTTGCCCCTCGGGAGCACCGGTCGAGATTGGGACGCCGCGATCGACGCCGTCGCGAGGCTGTCGGGGATGTTGCACGTGCTTCCGCCCGTCGTTCGCGCATCCGCCGGTTCGGGCAGGGTCGACGCACCGCGGCAGGGCCGTCGTTCGCAGACTCCTGCCGGACGCTCCGACATGGACGCAACGCCGCGACGACGGGGTGGAAGCGTCCCCGACGATGGCCGCCCCGCCCCAGGCCACGTGGAACCCGACCAAGCGCGCGATGCGGGTATTCGTCGCGACGGTTCACGGCCAGGCACACGACCTGCCCCGCCGTCGCGGGTCGAGCCTCAGAATCGTCCGACTCCGATCACCCGAGATGCGGACCGTCGCCCGACCGACTACTGAATTCTCCTCGTCGCGGCGGGTCTGCAGAACGACCGGCAAACGCCGTAGCCTACAGTTCCATGACCGCCGAACCGATCGAACCAGCCTCCCCTGTCACCGTCCGTCCGGTTGCCCTTGTCACCGGTCCTACCTCAGGTCTCGGAGCGGGCTTTGCAACCCACCTCGCCGCACGTGGCTACGACCTGGTACTTGTCGCCAGAAACGAACTGAAGTTGCGGGCGCTCGCTGACGACCTGCGGGTTCGATTCGGCGCCGACTCGGAGATCATTGCCGCGGATCTTTCGACGCAGGCGGGACGTGATGCGACTGCGGAACGGCTGCATCGGGGCGTCGAGTTCCTCGTCAACAACGCCGGATTCGGGACGGCGGGCGAATTCTGGACGGCTGAGCCAGACCTCCTGCAATCCCAGCTCGACGTCAACGTCACCGCGGTGATGCAGTTGACGCGTGCCGCTCTGCCGTCGATGGTCGCAGCTGCCAAAGGCACGGTCGTCAACGTTGCCAGCGTCGCGGGCATCTTGGCCGGACGCGGGTCGACCTATTCGGCGTCGAAGGCCTACGTCGTTTCCTTCTCCGAGGGACTGTCCGGGGGACTCGCCGGAACCGGTGTTCAGGTGCAGGCGTTGTGCCCCGGCTTCGTCAAGACCGAGTTTCACGAGCGCGCGGGCATCGAGATGTCCTCGATTCCGAAGTTCATGTGGTTGAACGTCGAGCAGGTCGTGCGCGAATCGATGCGCGACCTGGGCAAAGGCAAGGTCATCAGCGTTCCCGGTGCCCAGTACAAAATACTGACTGCGGTCGGGACGAAAATACCCAAGAGCGCGGTGCGCAAGCTGACAAATCTGGTCGGTCGGGGGCGCGGACGAACTTAACGAGAATCCGTTCTCACGGGCGAGCCTCCGGGCGAGTTCCGCATAGTGCCGTTAAATTCAGACCTTGTGACTGTTTTCGTGATTGCGGCGATCCTCGTCCTTGCAGTTCTCGCGTACGCGGCGAGTGTCGAACGGCGTGTGCGTCGCTACCGCTCGAACACCGTCGCGAGCAGGGAGCTCGTGACGGTCGAGCTCGAGCGGCGTCATGGGCAGTTGGAACCGTTCATCGCGGCACTCGAGTCCTCGGATCTGGACCAGTCCCTTGTGCGTCAACTCGTCGGTGCACGCTCGTGGTCCAAGGCAGTGCGTGAACGCGAACTCGGTCTCGCAGCGCAAGCCGCGGCCGAGAACGCACTGTCGGCGGCTGTGCACGCCGTACTGTCGGAGTCCGACACGCATCCGAGCCTCCGATCCAACTGGGCGTTCCAGGGACCTGCAGGAGATCTGGAAACGACCGAGAAGCGCATCGCTGGCGCAGTCCGGGTGTACAACGACAATGCATACAAGCTCGCTCAGCTCCGCACGTCGTTCGCAACGAAGCCGATGGCGAAAGCACTGAAGGTCTCCGCCCCCGAACCGTTCGTCGAACATGTCGATCTCGTCGCCGACGGGCAGCCGGAGGATGTGCCCGCATAGCCCGAGAAGGAATGCGGTCGGTAGATTCATCCACGGAATCGACCGAAGGGAACCACAATGGCCGACAGTGCCCAGCGCGCCGAACTGGCCGAGCTGGTTCGAGAGCTCGCCGTCGTACACGGCAAGGTGACGTTGTCCTCCGGCAACGAAGCCGACTACTACGTCGATCTGCGACGTGCGACGCTTCATCATCGCGCGAGCGCGCTGATCGGCTCCCTGATGCGCGACCTCGTCGCCGACTGGGATTTCGATGCCGTCGGCGGGTTGACGATGGGAGCGGATCCCGTCGCACTGTCGATCGTGCACGCACCGGGGAGGCCGATCGACGGTTTCGTCGTGCGCAAAGCTGCGAAAGCGCACGGGATGCAGCGTCAGATCGAAGGTCCCGACGTCGTCGGGAAGCGTGTTCTGGTGGTAGAAGACACCACTACAACTGGCAATTCGCCGCTCACTGCGGTCAAGGCGCTGCGCGACGTCGGTGCGACGGTCGTCGGGGTGGCAACCGTTGTGGACCGAGCAACCGGTGCGGACGATGTCATCGCCGCCGAGGGGCTCGAGTACCGCTCGCTCCTCGGGCTGGCGGATCTAGGTCTGTAGCGTCGCTGGCGCCCTGTGGGGGGCTCCGCCCCCAGTGGCGCGGTTAAGTGTTCTGGGATGCACTCAACCGCGCCACTGGGCCGGAGGCCCACGGGGACCAGATGACTACTGCAACTGAGCGACGACGATGTAGTTGTCGTCCGTGGGTTCCCCGTCGCGAACGTCGCAATTGGCGAGAATCAATCGCCCCGGTACGGAGCGACGAAGCTCGTTGTCGCCCAACAACGAACCCTTGGGCAGCGGTCCGACGGTCTCGACGGAGTACTGCAGAACACCGGACGGTGTCGACAGCACGACCTGATCGCCGGGCTGCGTCACGCTCAGCGCCCTGAAAGGTGCATCGCGCGTCGAATAGTTATGTCCCACAACCACAACGGTCTGCTGGGTGTCGGATCCCGGCAGACCACTCTCGGCCCACCATGCCGGACGCTCGTCGACCGGGTTCAGAACCTGCCCGCTCTCACCACCGCGATAGAGCCCGCCAGGGTTTATCTCGTTGCTCATGTACGTCACCGAATCGGCCGACCTCAGTTCGATCCAGTCGGGCTGTGCCGCGGCGACGGGGGCCGGTGGCGTCACCGAAATTCGTGACTCCACCGGCGATCGATCCGCGGGTGCACTATCGAGTTGCTCGCTCGCGCAACCCGATACCAGCAACGCGACGCTCAGAGCGACCGCGAAACTACGAAGCCGCATCTGACGAGTTACGACGACGCAGGTAGACGGTGGTACCGACGGCAGCGACGCCGACCACTCCCGCACCGATCAGGATCGCGGGCAGATTGCTCGATCCGCTGTCGCTGTCTGCGGCCGCAGACGAATCACCGAGTGCCAGGTCGACGGCAGGCAGTTCACCCGCGGCGACGGTCACACCGTCTTCGTTGGTCGTGAAGTAGTCGACCACGGTGAAGGATCCGTCGTCGTTCGAGACACCGACCAGTCGAACACCCGTCTCGTCGACGACGACGGTGTTGTCATCGACCTCGGTGACGTCGACGTTCTCGCGAACAGCGTTGCCCAGGTTGATCGTCCAGTTGAACTTCGGACCGCTCGCAGCGAGTTCTGCGGCCTCGGCCTTCAGGTTTGCTTCGGCCGTCGCTGCGGCGTCAGCCTTGGTCTTCGCTTCGGCTGCCGCAGTTTTTGCAGCTTCTGCGTCTGCGGTTGCCTTGTCGGCCGCATCCTTCGCGTCCTGTGCCGCAGCAGCGAGCTCGTCCGCCTTGGCGGTTGCCGCGTCGGCAGCAGTCTCGGCGGCTGCAAGTGCAGTAGCTGCGTCGTCGGACTTGGTTTGAAGATCCGCCGATGCATCGCCCGCGGCGGTGGCAGCGGACGCTGCGTCCTCGGCGGCCGTCGCTTTGGCTGCGGCGTCGGCTGCCGCCGCATCCGCTGCGGTTCTTGCCTCTTCGGCTGCCTTGCTTGCTTCGGTGGCTGCGTCGGTCGAGGTTGCAGCCGCTGCTTCGAGGTCCAGTGCGGTGGACTCGGCGGCGGCGGAGATTGCTGCAGCACTTCGTGCTTCCACTGCCAGTGACAGTGCCTTGGCTGTGGCTGCTGCTGCCGCACGAACGGCGGTATTGATCTTCGCTGCATTCAGAGTTTCGAATGCGGCGGGCAAGGCGTCGAAGGCATCGCGTGCGGCTTGTGTCGCTGCATCGGAATCAGCTTTGGCGGAGGCGGCAAGCTCGGCCTTTGCGCTCGCATCGGCGCGAGCCTCGGCTGCTGCTTCGACCGCTTCGGGGGTTCCGGCGGCAATGGCGTCGGCCTCCAGCTTCGTGGCGTTCGCGTCGGCAGCCGTTGCCTCCGCGGCCGCGGTGTCCGCTGCGGCCTTCGCATCGGCTGCGGTCTTGTCGGCCGCTGCGGCTTCCTCCTTGGCCTTGGTGGCGAGTCCGGACGCAGTGATGCTGTCGAGTTTGGCAGCTTCCGCGGCCTGGGTCGCCTTCGTTGCCTCCAGAGCGGCGGCCGCAGCGTCGACCTCTGCCTTTGCCGACGCTTCGGTCGTGTCTGCGGCGGCGGCGACTGCTGCGTCGTATCGAGTCTGCGCTGCCACCGACGCGTCGGTCGCCGCCTTCGTTGCCTGTTCTGCCGCAGCCAGAGCTGCCTTCTCGGCATCGGACAGTTGAGGAACGACGTCGACATTGAACGTGACCGATCCGTCAGCGTTGACGACCACTCCGCCCGTGACCTGCGGGAGCGGGCGTTCAGCGGAGGGCGCAGGAGCAGCAGCGGCGCCGCCTTCGGCAACGATCACATTGGGGACCACCAGCGGATCCGGTGTCTCCGCGGCGCTCTCGGTGGGAGCACTCGGCGCCCCGGACTCACCGGTCGAATCGTCGGCAGGGGGAGCTTCTTCGACGACGCTCTCCGGTGTGGGTGTTTCCTGGGCCAATGCTGTTCCCGGTCCTGCAACAGCGAACGACAGTGCAAGTGCAGCTCCGGCTGCAGCGAGGCGGGTCCGCCGTGATCGAGCAATCGACTTCTGCGACATGGATGTTCTAGCCCTTCGGTCGTGGTGGCTCGCGCCACCGACACCTCCGTCCCGATCCGGAAATGCTTTTAGTGAGGCACACGTACTTGTGCTTCAAGGACCGTAACCGACCGTTAGGTATTTGAACCTTTGTCGTCTGTTTGGTTATGGAAGTGTGACTGATGGTGTTGCCGTGACTCGAGTGGCTGTTGGGGTGGGCCGGCCCGGAGCGAACGGCTGTTTCGGTCACTCTGAGTGCGCGAACGACTCATTCGGTCACCTGGGGCCCGGTCACCTCGGTCACCTGGGGCCCGGTCACCTCGGTCACCTGGGGCCCGGTCACGCCGAGCCGGGTCAGCTCAGGCTGTTCTCGTCCATGAAGTTCTTGATCGCAAGATCCCATTCGGATTCGCGCTGATTGTCGAGGTGGAAGCGGTATGCGGCGTACATGCCGTAGAGGAGGAGGGTCACCGTGAGGAGGCTGCCGATTCCGGTGAACATAGCGGCTGCGACGGCGTCGCCGTGTGTGAGTGGTTGCATAGAACGGACTCCGTTGTCGTCCACCCAGATGGCGGTCTCGGTGCCTGCAGGGGATCCGCTGACGGCGGAGACCTGACCCTGGTGCTCGACGCCCGCATATGTCCACGTCGCGTCGACAGCCGTGGTTGTCTGGACGCTGACGTCGGACTGCGCGAGCGCCGTGGCCTTGGCCTCGGCCGTCGTCGTGGCGGTGACGGAATGGCGGGAGTGCTGCTGCTCGGACACTCGATCGATCTGGGTGGACAGGGTGGTCATCGCGAACCATGCAGAGAGCGGGAGCATGAGAATCATCAAGGTGACGACGATGCTCTTCGTCCGTGCCTGCGCGCGATCGGATCGGCGAAGCAGGGGATTGTGACCGATGTGGGGGTCGATACTGGACGCCTTGGCGTGGTCTGAGTGCTTCCGGCGCATAGTCGTCCCTACTTCCCGTGTCCTGTGTTTACCTTTCAACAGTGACAAGGTGCTCGGCTGCGGACAAGCAGAAGGGGCCAGCATCACACAATTGTTAGCCCGGCAAAATTACGGAGATGCCCGATGAATCGCTCGACGCTGTCCAGGCTCGCCTTCGTGGGGGCGACGTCAGCCACCGTATTCGGGGCGGTCACCGGTTCGGAGAGACTGCAGCGAATTGCCAAGCCGTTGATGGTCCCGGCGCTGGCGGCGCGCGGAGTTCGGCCAATGTCGACGCTCGGGGTTGCGCTCACTGCGGCCACCGTCGGCGACGTGCTGTTGATCGATCCGGACGACGATGCCCGCATTCTTCGCGGCGCTACGGCTTTCGCAGTGATGCAAGGTTGCTACTGCTGGTTGCTGGCCGAGCGCGGTGCCAGGCCGACTGCAGCGAACGCCGTCCCGAGGCTGGCGGGGTGGGCCACTGCCGCCGCGCTGCTGACGCGTAGGTCACCGGCAGTGGCGCCAGGACTTGCCGGCTACGGACTGACCCTCGCCGCGATGTCGACCCTTGCCGCCGACCGAGCGGTCGCGCCGGGATCCGACACTGTCGCGGGGGTGGTTGTTCCTGGCTCGGACCCTAGATCGAGGCTCGCACTCGGCGGAATACTGTTCACCGCCTCGGATGCACTGATCGTGTTCCGGCGACTGTTTCTCGACAGGGAGTCGCATCGCCGAGTGGCGGAAGGCGCGATCCTTGCGACGTACGCGCTTGCCCAGCTATTCCTCGTCGAGGGGCTCGCGGGGGAGAAGTAGTACACGGTGTCGGTCCGAGGGGTCGACCAAGATCGGCACGATCGCTCCGGCGTGAAACCGCGCCTTCTCTCCCGGCGGGATCGAGTAGACGACACGGCCCGCGAACGATTCCGATCCAGGGATAGTGAAGAGCATCTGCAGTTCGGTGTGGGTGTCGTCGACCGGACGAACCTCTTCGACGGTGGCCCACCCCTCGACGCCGCTTCTCGCCAATCGGCGTTGCTCAGCCGTCCGCCGATTGGCAACCATCATCGCCAACCCCAGCGCGGTACCGAAGCCTGCGACCAGCGCTGCAAGTTGATAGGGGAGTGTGTCCGGTGGTGCCGCGGCTCTGAACCAACCGATCCAGACAACGAGGACGACGAGATAAACCGCAGTGACGACGGCCACTGCGCGCGCGGTTCGTTGGTGGTTCATCCGAAATCTCCTCGAGGCTTTTCCAGCCTAGACCGAAATTGTGCTCGAGGGGCTTACCGATAATCGAGGTAACGCTTATCATGTCGAAGTGTCCTCACCTACTGTGTTCATCACCGGCGCTGCCGCCGGGATCGGACGATCCACTGCCCTCAAATTTGCCCGTTCCGGTTACCTCGTCGGTGCCTATGACATCGACGAGACGGGGCTGGCCTCGCTGAACAAGGCGATCACCTCGACCGGGGGGCGTGTAGTCACCGGAATCCTCGACGTCACCGACCCCAAGCAGTGGGAAGAGCGGCTGAAGGAGTTCGACGCCGAAGCGAACGGTCGTCTCGACGTCTTGATCAACAATGCAGGAATCCTGGTTGCCGGGCGCTTCGAGGAGATGCCCATCGAAGTCCACAAGCGCCAGATCGACATCAACTTCAATGGCGTCGTCTACGGCACGCTTGCTGCGTTCCCGTACCTGAAGGCCACCCGAGGTGCGCAGGTCATCAATCTCTGTTCGGCATCGGCCATCTACGGTCAGCCCGAGTTGGTCACCTACGGAGCTACCAAGTTCGCGGTTCGGGGGATCACCGAGGCGCTCGACCTCGAATGGGCTGAATACGACATCTCGGTGAAGGCGATGTGGCCGCTGTTCGTCCAGACCGCAATGACGCAGGGCGTGTCGACCGGCACCACCAACTCGCTCGGCATCAAGCTCACCGCCGAGGACGTGTCTCAGGCGATCTTCGACGCAACCAGGCCGTCGAAGCGGCTTTATCACAAGGTGCACTTCCCGGTCGGGATCCAGTCCAAGGCGCTCTCGCTCGGCTCGCGATTCTCGCCGGCATGGCTTACCCGCGAGGTCAACCGGCGGCTCAGTCACAAGTAGCCGCCTGCCAACGGCACGGTTCCGGCTACGCCGGTAGGGTCGCTCAGCAGTACGGGTGAGCGAAAGTGGGGTCGGGGTTTTCTATGGCAAGAACGCGTGTGAACAAGCGTGTGGCGGCGTCGGTGGCGATCGTGGCAGTTCTGTCCGGGTGTGGCAGCGAGTCGGGTGCAGAAACCGCTGCCGCACCCACCACTACGACGACAACGGTTGCGCCGACCACCACTACCGAGCTTCCCACGCCCGTCACGACGACGGAGGCCCCGCCTCCGCCTCCGCCCGTCGAACCCGAACCGATCCCTACGCCGCAGACCACATACGCCGCGCTGGACGGTGCATATTACTTCTCCTCACCCGACGGACTGTTCCAGTGCGGCATCGTCACCCTCGCCAGCAGGACCGAGGCAGGATGCCAGGGAACCACGGCGCCGGTGCCGCCGAGGCCCGAGGACTGCATGATCAGCTGGGGCAACGGGATTCGAGTCACCAACGCTGGTGAGGCCGAGTTCATGTGTTCCGGCGGCGCTGTTTACACTTCGGGTGGCGAGACCATCGACCCCCCGCTTGCGGTGGGTCAGTCGATCGAGGCCGACGGCTACTCGTGCCAATCCATGGCGAACGGTATCTCGTGCACCAACGACGAGACCGGGCACGGCTTCCGCATCGCTCCGGACAGCAACGAAATCTATTGAGCAGCAACGATATCGTGGGAGAGGGCTCCGGTCCCACCGAGTGGGGCGAGCATCCGCACGGCGTCGGGCCGTGGGAGCAGGAACACGATGCGCCAAGGCCGCTGGGTTCGGAGTACGACACCGACCTGCTCGACGCGGGCGACCGTCGCAACGTCGTCGACGCCTACCGTTACTGGACGCGGGAAGCGATAGTCGCCGACATCGATACCCGGCGTCATCCGCTCCATGTAGCCATCGAGAATTTCGGCAACGATGCCAACATCGGAACTGTGGTTCGGACCGCCAATGCATTTGCCGCGCAGGCAGTTCACATCGTGGGGCGCCGACGGTGGAACAGGCGAGGTGCCATGGTCACCGATCGCTACCAGCACATCCACCACCACGAGACGGTGGCAGATCTTCTCGAGTACGCTCGCGCCGAGAGGCTGACCGTGGTGGCGGTCGACAACACGCCGGGATCGGTGCCGATCGAGACTGCCGACCTACCGCGCGAGTGTGTGCTGCTGTTCGGTCAGGAAGGCCCCGGTGTGACTGCCGATGCCCGGGCAGGTGCATCCATGACGGTCTCCATCGCCCAGTTCGGTTCGACTCGAAGCATCAATGCCGGCGTCGCCGCCGGGATCGCGATGCACTCGTGGATCAGGCGTCATGCTGATCTGTCACAGGCCTGGCCCTGACTGTTTGTGACGACTCCAGTCGCAGATGGCAGGATCTCAGGTTATGCAAGAGCTATGGGCGCAGCGGGCTGACGCGGCGGAGGGGGCGGTTCTCGCGCGGCACGTTCGGCGGCTGTGGGGCCTGCCGGGCACGGCGC
Organism: Rhodococcus sp. FG69; assembly: GCF_057808915.1. Taxonomy (NCBI): domain Bacteria; kingdom Bacillati; phylum Actinomycetota; class Actinomycetes; order Mycobacteriales; family Nocardiaceae; genus Rhodococcus; species Rhodococcus sp. FG69. Next base: position 32,979 of record NZ_JBMDIX010000038.1, read on the forward strand.
TCGGCGTCGTCGCATGGCCACCTGTGCGGCGCGAGCGCCTATTTCTCAAATGGCACTACTGGTGGCAGGCGCATCTGCTCGATTGCGCAGTCGATGCGGCCAGTCGTGAGCCTACGTCGAAGCGTCGTCGGCGACTGGCGAAAATAGCTCGTGCGCACCGCATTCGAAACATCACCGGCTGGACCAACAACTATTACGACGATATGGCCTGGCTCGGTCTGGCACTCGAACGTGCCCAGCGGTTGCATTCGGTGGGTAACCGGACCGGGATTCAGAAGATCGAGATGGAGTTGTTCGACGCCTGGTCCCCGCGGGCGGGCGGCGGAATACCGTGGCGTAAAGGCGACGATTTCTTCAACGCGCCGGCAAACGGACCCGCATCGATCCTTCTCGCGAGGACGGGACGACTCTGGCGCGCGCAGGCGATGGCCGACTGGATGGACACGAAGCTCAAGGATCGTCAGAGCGGCCTGATACTCGACGGCATCCGATCGAGCGGAACGGCCGGGGACCCGGGTGTGCTCGATCGGGCGGTGTACAGCTACTGCCAGGGTGTCGTGCTCGGCATCGAGACCGAGCTCGCTGTTCGGCTCGGCGACGCTCGGCATCGCGAACGAGTACACGCACTGGTGGCGGCCGTCGAGGCTCGGCTATGTCGCGATCTCGTCATCGTCGGGGGCGGCGGAGGTGACGGCGGGTTGTTCAACGGTATTCTCGCCCGGTATCTCGCGTTCGTTGCGACCGACCTGCCCGGCGACACCGACGAGGACCAGGCGTCGCGCGCTCTGGCGGCATCGATCGTGCTCGCCTCCGCCGAGGCAGCGTGGGAGAACCGCCTCGAGGTGGAGGACCACCCGCTGTTCGGTGCGGCGTGGGAGACGCAGGCGCATTTGCCCGGTCCGGGATTGTCCGTGGCGACCTTCAGTGGCGGAACGGTCCGGTCCTCGTCGGAGCCCGAGCGGGACTTTGCCGTCCAACTGAGCGGGTGGATGCTGATGGAGGCTGCGTTCACGGTGTCGGCCGCAGGCTTCCACAGCTGGACAATTGCTTAGCTAAGGTATCGGGTTATGGGAACCTCGTGGAATCCGACCGTCTACCAGCGCTACGCAGACGAGAGGACGCGGCCGTATTTCGAGCTCGTCAGCCGCATACGGCACGAGTCACCGAAGCACGTCGTAGATCTCGGATGCGGCACGGGGGTGCACACCGCGACACTGGCGGAGCGGTGGCCGGAGGCGAATATCGTCGGGATCGATTCCTCACCCGATATGGTCGCCCAGCAGCCGAGTCGACTACCGGCGAATGTGACGGTAGTCGAGGGTGACATCGCCGCGTTCGACGCGACCGGTGTCGATGTGGTGGTGTCCAATGCGGCCCTGCAGTGGGTGCCGCGACATCGAGAACTGATTCGCGATTGGGCGTCCCAGTTGAATGCCGGGGGCAGCCTCGCGTGGCAGGTGCCCGGGAACTTCGACGCCCAGTCGCACGTCCTCATGCGGGGCCTCGCCGACTCCGAAGACTGGTCGCCACTCCTGAGTGGAGTTCTTCGCGGCGGGGACAGCACCGATACGGCCGAGCAGTACGCGTCGGCGCTGCTCGATACGGGCATGGCCGTCGACGCCTGGGAAACGACGTACGTGCATGTGCTGCAGGGTGAGGACCCCGTGCTCGAATGGGTACGCGGAACCGGTCTTAGGCCGGTCTTGGATGTCCTCGATGACGATCAGCGGCAGCGTTTCGAGAAGCAGTACGCTCGGCTGCTTCGGGACGCGTATCCGTCGACATCCTCGGGAACGCTGTTCCCGTTCCGGCGAATCTTCGTCGTCGGGCACAAGAGCTGAGTTACTCGACGACCTCTTCGACCTCGATTGTCTCGGCGGGTCTTGCCATCTCTTTGCGATATTGCCAGATGCCGAGGCCGGTGCCGGTGACGAGAAGGAGGATCATCGCGATCAGGACTGCGGGCAGTAGCCACGGCACCATCTCGAGGAAGCTCCCGAAGTAGAAGCCCGCGAGCAGAAGTACCGGTGCCCAGATGATCGCGCCGAGGGTGCTGGCGATGGTGTACCGACGGTGGTTCATCTTCGCTGCGCCGGCAACCATCGGGCAGAGCGTACGGACCCAGGGGATCCACCGGGCCACGAGGACTGCCCAGAACCCGTGCTTTTCGAGCAGCAGGTTGACCTTGTGCAAGTTCTTGGTGTTGAGGTACTTGCCGTTCTTACGTGCGACGAGCGTAGAGCCGGTTCGATGTCCTATGACGTAGCCGACCTGGTTACCCGCGATCGCCGCGACCATCGCGCCGGCTGACAAAGCCCACACATGCGCTGTGCCCGACGCGTGCGTCGCCATGACGATGCCTGCGGTGATGAGCATCGAGTCGCCGGGAAGGAATAGGCCGATGATGACGGCGCATTCGATGAACACGAATGTCACCACCACGATCCACACGACGAGCGGACCGGCGGTTGCAAGGGGGCCGAACTGCCCCATCGACTCAATCACGATTGCAGAGTTCCGCGGTCTAGGAGTGGGGATCCTGCTGCGCTTCGATGGCGTCGGTCGCTTCCGCCAGTGGCGTCTTGCGCGCCTTGAGCATGCGCTTGCCGACCTCGATGACGATCGGCAGCACAGAGACGAAGACGATCAGGAGGAAGATGATGTCGACGTTGTCCCGGATGAACTGAATCTGGCCGAGCAGGTAGCCGAGCATGGTCACACCTGCACCCCAGAGGATGCCGCCGACGACGTTGTAGGTGAGGAAAATCGAGTACTTCATCTTCGATGCGCCGGCGACGACGGGCGCGAACGTGCGCACGATCGGCACGAATCGAGCCAGGATGATCGTGATCGGGCCGTGCTTCTCGAAGAACGCGTGCGACTCGTCGATGTACTTCTTCTTGAAGAACTTCGAGTCGTTGGACTTGAACAGGGCGGCGCCGCCCTTGGTTCCGATGAAGTATCCGACCTGATCGCCGAGTATGGCAGCGATCGGAATGAGGATGACCAGCACCCAGATCGACGCGAACGGCGGGATCTCGTCGGACTTCGATGCCGCGATCAAGCCAGCGGTGAACAGCAGTGAGTCACCGGGTAGCAGCGGGAACAGCAGCCCGGATTCGATGAAGACGACGAGCAGCAACCCGACCAGCACCCAGGTGCCGAACGAGTTGAGCAGATTCACCGGATCGAGAAACCCTGGCAGAAGTGCCAGGTTTGTCGTCACGGATTCCGAGGCAGCAAGAAGACTCACGGCGCCCACCCTACCGGCCGAACCTGGGACAACCTGAACAACAGCTGGTGAACTGCCGCGAAGGCGATGTCCGATTCGTCACGTTCGGGAGTGGTGGTGCCGAGGGGGAAGTGGGTGGGTACCGCGACACGCAGCGCTAGGACTTGCCATACTGCACTGGACAATCGATCTCTTCACATGGAGGAATGACGCCGTGCCGATAGCAACTCCCGAGGTCTACGCCGAGATGCTCGGCCGGGCCAAGGAACACCAATTCGCATTTCCGGCAATCAACTGCGTGGGTTCCGAGTCCATCAACGCCGCGATCAAGGGCTTTGCCGACGCGGGAAGTGACGGCATCATCCAGTTCTCGACCGGTGGCGCCGAGTTCGGCTCGGGCCTGGGTATCAAGGACATGGTCACCGGCGCGGTGGCGCTGGCCGAGTTCGCGCACGTGATCGCCGCGAAGTACGACGTCACCATCGCGCTGCACACCGACCACTGCCCCAAGGACAAGCTGGATACGTACGTCCGCCCGTTGCTCGCGATTTCGCAGGAGCGCGTCGACGCCGGCCGCAACCCGCTGTTCCAGTCGCACATGTGGGACGGATCCGCAGTTCCGATCGACGAGAACCTCGAGATTGCGAAGGATCTGCTCGCCAAGGCTGCAGCTGCTCGCATCATCCTGGAAATCGAGATCGGCGTCGTCGGCGGCGAAGAAGACGGTGTCGAAGCCGAGATCAACGACAAGCTCTACACCTCCGACGAGGACTTCTTGAAGACCGTCGAGGCTCTGGGCGCGGGCGATGCAGGATCCCGCTATCTCCTCGCCGCGACGTTCGGCAACGTGCACGGCGTCTACAAGCCTGGCAACGTGAAGCTGAAGCCGTCCGTGCTAGCCGACGGGCAGCGCGTGGCTTCGGAGAAGCTCGGTCTTGCGTCCGGATCGAAGCCGTTCGACTTCGTCTTCCACGGCGGATCCGGCTCGGCGAAGAGCGAGATCGAAGAGGCTCTGAACTACGGCACCGTGAAGATGAACGTCGACACAGACACCCAGTATGCGTTCAGTCGTCCCATTGCCGGTCACTTCTTCAGCAACTACGACGGCGTGCTGAAGATCGACGGTGAGGTCGGCAACAAGAAGGCCTACGACCCGCGCAGCTACCTCAAGAAGGCCGAGGCCGGCATGACGGCTCGCGTCATCGAGGCATGCAACGATCTGAAGTCGGCCGGGCGCAGCGTTTCTGCTGGATAGCGCGTCCCGCGCAGTGGCACGGTTAAGTATGTGATGGTGCACCTAACCGTGCCACTGCGGCGGAGCCGCACTTCCGGATCGGCGGCGGAGCCGCTATTCCGGATCGGCGGCGGAGCCGCTATTCCGGATTACACACCTTCCAGTCCTCGCCTTCGAGCCGCAGATCGAACGTTCGCGGTGATCGCTCGTTCGGATTCGCAGCGGTGTACGCGAGGACCTGCACGATTGCGGTGTCGCCAGTGATCTGTACGGCATCGATACCGTCGACAACGGGAATGTTTCCCTGCTCGGCAGCGATACGGTGCACCTCGGCGAACTCGGCGTCCGGGATTTCGCGGTAGTACACGGCCAGGTCACCGCACGACGACGCGCGGAGCGTCGCCAGATTGCCTGACGACAGCGCTTCCGTGAACGACGTGACCTGTGTTCGGATCTGCGCGTCCGGGGAGTTGTCGGCGTGATCACCGGAGAGATAGAGATACCCCGCGACGCCGACGGCTGCGAACAGCAATACTGCTGCTGCCAGCGCCGCGATCCATCTGCGGCCGCCTTTGCTGCGCGGCTTCGTCTGCTCTGGCGTCGGGCCGACTCTGAGCGGTTTCGCTTGCTGTGCAGAGCTGCGGGGCCGAGGGTCCTCGCCACGTGCTGGGATGCGACGCGGCCCGACCGGCGGCTTCGCGACGGCCCGGGGCTGGGCGCGTACCACCTTCGGCAATGCGGTTGTCTCGGCCTCAGCGGGGTCGGTCTTCTTGCGGTCGGGCTTCGTGATGTCGACGGCCTGCGTGGGCGCGTCCGCCGTCTCCGGAAGCGATTCGGACGGAACAGGTGTGGATTCTGGGGGATCCGACTTCTCAGAGCTAGGTCTTGCCGGGGGAGTGGCAGCCGGCTTCGCTTCGACCGACTCCGGGAGCTTCGGCGGCGTCGGCATCGCGGCGCCGCCCTGCTTCGGGATTGCCTCGGTGGCGGGCTCGTCTGCCCGCGGTTTCGATTCGTCCTTCTCCGACACCTTGCCTGCTCCCAACTGACCGAGACTGCGCGAAACAACGAGCCTAATGCGCGAGGGTGGGTGGCCGGCCGCAACCTCTGCGGGTGTCGGGGCACAATGGTCGTCATGACTTCTTTCGGTGACTTGCTCGGACCACAGCCGACGCTGCTTCCCGGCGACGACGAGGCGGAGTCCGCTCTGCTCAACCACGCGGATCCGGCGAAGGTGGCGGCCGACAATCCGACGGCGTCCATCGCGTGGGCTTACCTGGCCGAGGCCGCTCTGGAGAGCGGGCAGACCATTACCGCGTACGCCTATGCTCGTACCGGATATCACCGCGGGCTCGATCAGCTTCGCCGCAACGGATGGAAGGGATTCGGGCCGGTCCCGTACAGCCATGAGCCCAACCGAGGATTCCTCCGCTGCGTCGCCGTTCTCGCGAAGGCTGCGCGCGATATCGGGGAGAACGACGAGTACGCCCGCTGCCTCGACCTCCTCGAAGACAGTGACCCCAAGGCTGCGGAAGCTCTCGGCCTCGGCTGACACGCAGGCCCCTGGCAAGCGCACTCCTGAACGGCTCCGCCCGGCATCTCGACGCGGCAAAGCCCGCATCCGGGCGGGCCGAGCACGCCTGCGCCTGTCGATGCTTCCGGTCGTGCAATGTGCACTGGCCGCGGGTCTCGCCTGGTTCGTGGCGACGGACATCGTCGGTCACTCGCAACCATTCTTCGCGCCGATTGCAGCGGTGGTGTCACTCGGGGTCTCCCTGGGTGCACGCTTGCGACGTTCCGCCGAGTTGGTCGCTGGGGTCACTGTCGGGATAGGCGTCGGCGATCTGATCATTTCCGCGATCGGCAGCGGCCCGTGGCAGATTGCGCTCGTGGTCGCCCTTGCGATGGCGACCGCGGTATTCCTCGACGGCGGTCCCCTCATCGCGATGCAGGCGGGTTCGTCGGCCGTGCTCGTCGCGACGCTCATTCCTCCCGGTGATTCGGGTGGACTCGACCGGATGGTCGACGCCTTGACCGGCGGTCTCGTCGGGATCGCCATCGTCGCTCTCATCCCGACGCACCCGGTCTGGCGTGCTCGCAAGGACGCGGCCAAAGTCCTCGGAACCGCGTCCGAAGTCCTGCAGAAGGTCGCTGACGGTTTGGTCGCGAACGACACGAAACCGATCGAGGATGCACTCCGGAAGGCGCGTGCGACGCAGTCCGACATCGACACGCTGCGGACGGACCTCAAGGGTGGGCGGGAGATCGCGCGCCTGTCCCCGCTGTTCTGGGGTCATCGCGATCGGCTGGCAGGGTTGGAAAAGACCGCCGATCCCATCGACAACGCGATCCGAAATATCCGAGTTCTGGCTCGCCGGTCGCTGACCTTGGTGCGCGATGACGAGATACTCGATCCGCGGGTGGTGGACGAGGTCGAGAAGTTGGCTCAGGCGACCGACGTCTTGCGAAGGATGGTTCTTGCGGACCCAGGCCAGCAGCCCGACGCGGCGGAGGCTGCCAGGGTGCTGCGCGCGGTCGCGGCGGGAGCCAAGCCGGAGCTGATCTCGAACGCCGGTTTGTCTGCGACGGTAGTGGTGGCGCAGTTGCGCTCGATCATCGTCGACCTGCTCCAGGTTGCCGGTTTGAAGCGAATCTCCGCCCTTGCGACGCTACCGCCGACGGTGCAGAAGCCGGATGTGACGCCGGATCTGTTCTGACGGGTCGTATCGGAGGACCGGACGGCCCACGCGATTGCACATATGCACATGTACGCATATGGTAATTCCTGGGTCGATCGAGCGGCATCGACGGACACCGAAGGGGAATCATGGGCGCGGGGCACGGGCACAGTCATGGAATGGGGGGCGCGGGCGAGACTGCAGCGGCGTCGACCAAGCGCATTCGGAACATGGTGATCGCGCTCGGCATTCTCGTCGTGTTCCTCGTTCTCGAAGCGACAGTCGCGCTGATCATCAACTCGCTCGGTCTGCTCGCCGACGCCGGGCACATGCTCACCGATGTCCTCGGAATGTCGATGGGACTCGTCGCATTGCTGCTCGCTCGCAAGGGAAGTGCGGCTGCGGCCCGAACATTCGGTTGGCATCGCGCCGAGGTCCTGACGGCCATCGCCAACGCGGTACTTCTTCTCGGGGTCGCCGCGTTCATCATGTACGAGGCAATCGACCGAATCGGCGACGCCCCGGATATCCCAGGGCTTGCACTGATTCTCACCGCAGCGGCTGGTCTACTGGCCAATCTCGTGGTCATCGTGCTCATTCGGGGCGACGCCAAGGAGAGCATCGCAGTTCGAGGCGCATACATGGAGGTCCTCGCCGACGCCGTGGGGAGCGTCGGAGTCCTCGTGGCGGGGTTCGTGATGCTCGTGTTCGGGTGGACGTGGGCGGACATCGTCGTCGGTGTTTTGATCTCGCTGTGGGTCATCCCGCGGGCGATCAAGCTCGCCGGCTCCGCGCTACGGATCCTCACGCAGGCGAGCCCCGGTCATGTCGACGTCGAAGCGGTCGAAGCGGACCTCGCGGCGCTGCCCGGCGTGGTCGGGGTGCACGACCTGCACGTGTGGACTCTCACTACCGGGATGGACGTTGCGACGGTACATCTCGAATGCGACGGGTCCAGTTCGGTGCTGCTGGCGCGGGCCAAGACGGTCCTGGCGACGTACGGTCTCGATCACGCAACCGTTCAGGTCGAACCGAGCGCCCATGGCGCAACGTGCAAGGACGAACTCACCTGGTGATTCTTCTGGCGGCGGATCCGCTACCTCACGCACGATCCGTACGGCCACGTTTGGCCTGATACAGCTCGGCGTCCGCACGAGCGAGAATGTCGGAGATCGGCTCGTCGATATCTCTGGATGCCGCCACTCCGATACTCGTGTATGGCAGCGATTCGACGGTGGTCGACACGAATTCATCCACGATCTCCGTCGGGTGGCCGGGCAGGAGGGCGGCGAATTCGTCCCCGCCGATCCGCGCGACCACAGTGCCCTCGGGTGCCGCTCGAGTCCAGGTCGACGCTAGGTTCGCCAGCAATTCGTCACCTGCGCGGTGACCTTGGGTGTCGTTCACCGCCTTGAAGTTGTCGACGTCGACGATCACCACTGTTACGGGCAACCTCGACGGGTCGATGCGGCGTCCGCTCGGGCCCGTCACCGCCTCCGTGGTCGCGATCTCCCAGCCGGCACGGTTGAGCACTCCGGTCAGTGGATCGGTGCACGAGGCCGAGATCAACGCTTTCGTGACCGAGCCGAACATCTCGGACGCTGCGAGAATTGCCACGGCAAAGACGAAGTAGGTGATTGGATACACCGGCGCCGGCGAGCGAAGCGTCGCCAGTAGAACCAGAGCAATCAGGATGCCGATCGCGATATGGGCGTCGCGACTGCGATGGAATGCGCGGATGTACATCGCCAGAAACATCGCTCCGATCAAGCAGGGGAACAGTGCTGCGGTGAGAACATGGAATGCCATCACTGCAGGTGTTGCCAACATGGCAGCGCCCAATGCGACGTGTTGCCCGGCAATCGTTCGAGGACGAAGCCGCAACGTCACCAATCCGGCGATTCCGAGACCAACAGCGATCATCCCACCGGTGATGTCCGCCGTGACCCGGCTTCCGTGGGGAAGGACCGTCGCGGTCACGCCTGCCCCGTAGAGAACGGTGGTGACCACGAGGAACTGCCCTAGAAGTCGCGTGCGAAGCCGCGCGACACCGTGTACCGATCCCGGATTCCGAACATGATCGAACAGGCGCATGCATCCAGTCTTTCAGGACATGTCGAATTCACCTGGTGAAAATCTTCACTGCCGCGCCGGGACGCCACAGTTCGATCTTCATGCGATCGTCGACCAGCGATGTCAGTACGACCTCGCCGATGTCGAGGTCGAAGACGTGGTAGGGCGACAGTTCGGACGGAGCGGCGTCGAAAATCCTCTGCAGCGCTTCGGGATCCACGAGTTCGACGGCCGTCCCCGAGATTTTTGCATCGCCGCCGTCCATCGAGTGATGTCCCGGATTGCTGTGCAGGGCGAACCGAGCATCACGTTGTAAGTCAACAGCTTTCAGTGCGTTCAACATCGAGCCGAGCCGTAGGGTGCCGTCTGCCGAGAATTCGACTTCGGTACCGCTGACGCGCGGTGATCCGTCGGATCGCAGCGTTGCCAGGACGTGATGCTTGTGCGCGCGAAACCGTGCGGCCACGGCCGCGGCGATGTCGGGTTCTGCGGTGTCGAATTCTCTCCAGGTAGCCATGCAGTGCAGTATTGCCCAGAATCGCTGACACCTTCTGTCAGCAATTTCTCGTAGGATCGGCACATGCGCTCGGCTCGCTTGCTGCAGTTGATGCTGACTCTGCAACACGGGCGCTCGGCGACGGCCAGTGCGCTCGCCGAGCAGGCGGGGGTGTCGGTGCGCACGATCTACCGCGACATCTCGGCCCTCGGCGCCGCGGGTGTCCCGCTGTGGACCGAATCCGGGCCCGGCGGTGGGATCCGATTGCTCGACGGGTGGCAATCGAAGTTGAGCGGAATGACCGGCGTCGAGACCTCGGCGCTGATGCTGCTCGGCGTGCCTTCCATAGCGGCTGATCTCGGTCTCGCCGACGCGAGCGAGGCCGCCGAGAACAAGCTGCTCGGAGCTCTGCCCGAGCCTTTGCGTGCCGACGCCCGACTGTGGCGCGAGCGGCTCCACATCGATGTGCCTGCGTGGTTCCGGCAACCCGCGTCGACGCCGTATCTGCCTGTGATCAGTGCGGCGGTGTTCGCGGGACGTCGTCTGGAACTGGGCTATCGCGGGTCGACGCGGCAGGTCGATCCGCTCGGTCTCGTCGTCAAGGCGGCGATCTGGTACCTGGTTGCCTCGCGAACGGGAACGGTTCTCTCGTATCGAGTGGATCGCATCGAAGCAGCGGAGATGACGTCCGGCGCGGTCGTCCGACCCGTCGGCTTCGATCTCGCCGAATGGTGGCGCGAGGCCGCCGCATCCTTCGACCGGACCCTGCGGACCTACGAGTGCAGAGTCAGGCTCTCGGCATCGGCGCAGCGCATGTTGCCGGATGTCATCGGGCACGAGGCGACCCCCGAAAATCTCGTCCCGGACGACGATGGATGGTCGACGACGGATCTCGTGTTGGAGACCGAGCAGGTCGCGCTCGGGCAGCTCACCGCGCTCGGCGCGGGTGTCCAGGTGCTTGCGCCGACGTCGTTGCGCGACGGTATTCGGCGGGTCGCCGCCGACATGATCCGGTTCAACTCCTGACTATCTCGAAATCAGAGCCAGAACCTCATGAGGTAGTTGCCGTACTGGGCGTAGATCTCCGGGACGCCGGAGAGGCCGAACACGGTGTAGATCGCGCCGAAGAACGCAGAGTTGATCTGGGGCACGAAAAGAAACGCCACCAGGATCAGAATCCCGTACCCCTTGAAGTTCTCCAGTGCCCGGCGAGTGTCGTGGGACAGATACGGTTCGATCGCGGCATATCCGTCGAGACCCGGTACCGGCAGCAGGTTCAGGATCGTGGCCATGACCTGAAGGAACGCCAGAAAGCTCAGGCCCCACCAGAATGCGGAATGGTCGCCGTCCATTCCGAACACCCGGATGACGATCAACAGGATCACCGCCACGACTAGGTTCGCAGTCGGCCCTGCCAACGCAATTCGACGCTGAACTTTCGGCTCGAACATTCCGGTGCGCAGATATACCGCGCCGCCCGGTAGTCCGATGCCACCGATGGCGATGAAGACGATCGGGAGTATGACCGACAGCAGCGGGTGGCTGTACTTCAGCGGATTCAGAGTCAGGTAGCCGCGAAGTTCGACCTCTCGGTCACCTGCTCGGTACGCGGTGTAGGCGTGGCCGAATTCGTGCAAGCACACCGTCACTATCCACCCGGCGAGAACGAGCACGAACACCCCGACGCGGGCGGCAATCGATGCGGGGGACTGGGCAGTCCACGCGAGCACGCCACCTACGGCGGTGACTGCGGCGACCGCGAGGAAGACCGGACTCGGCCTGACGGGGTTGCGCCGAACCGGAATGCTCACCGGACCAACAACCACTCCCGGTCGTGCCGGTAGAACGTCGAACGCTTGACCTCGCGATCACCGGGGACTCCGTCGCGGGTGAGATGAGCGGCGATAGCACCCAGTTGCATTGCACGTCCAGACGTCCAACGACGTCCGAAGAGACGCCGTCGCCCCGTCACACGGGCCTTGAGCCCAGGCATCTCGGGAGTCGGGATCACTTCGACGCCGGAGACCGCACCGGAAAAAAGCTGGGTGTCGTCGACGTACGCCTCGCCTTCGAGGTCCGTACCCGCTGGTCCGTGTACTACCGCGCGCCCGACGACCGCCTTGCCGGCGTCGTCGCGGATGAGCGGCACGGGGCTGGCAGTTCCAGTCATCGCTACTTTGGCCGCACGCGAGCCGGTGCCGAGACGGTATATGTGTCCGGCCGACGTCGCGGTCTCGGGCACGAATGCAATCTCGAAGTGCAGACGTTCGGTTCGCATCAGTCGAGTCAGGACTGCGGCGAGGGAGGCGTCGTTTCCCAACACGATCACTCGGGGGTCAGCGATGGTGCCGACCGCGGAGAAGAGCGAGTCGCACTCCTCGTTGGTCGGAACCGGCGACGCAGAGGTGAGGGGAACGTCCGTCAGCGAAATCGGCAGCGGAGGATTTCCGCAGTGCAGGACAAACGGTGTCACAGCGCTCCCTTTGTCACAGTGCTCCAATATCAGCTGGTGTGCGGTGTCGTAACCCTTCGCGCACGAGCTGTCTTGCTCGAGACCACCGTAGCGCCATGACGGGTGCCACACCCTCTCGGCTAGACTTACGTCCCGGCCTGCCCCGATACCTGGCAGCAACCTGCTTACGTCACTACACAGAAGAGACACCAGGAGAGCACATGCCGGCGATAGTCCTGATCGGCGCCCAATGGGGCGACGAGGGCAAAGGCAAAGCGACCGATCTGTTCGGCGAACAACTTCAGTGGGTTGTCCGCTATCAGGGCGGCAACAACGCAGGCCACACGGTGGTGCTCCCCAACGGTGACAAGTTCGCTCTGCACCTGATCCCGTCGGGCATTCTGACGCCGGGAGTGAAGAACATCATCGGCAACGGAGTCGTGGTCGACCCCGGCGTTCTGCTGACCGAACTGGCCGGGCTCGAGGAGCGCAATGTCGACACCTCAGGGCTGCTGCTCAGCGCCGATGCGCACCTGATCATGCCGTACCACGTAGCCATCGACAAGGTCACCGAGCGTTTCCTCGGAGCCAAGAAGATCGGCACCACGGGCCGCGGAATCGGGCCGTGCTACCAGGACAAATTCGCCCGTGTCGGCGTTCGTGCGGCCGACGTTCTGGACGAGAAGATCCTGACGCAGAAGGTCGAGGCGGCGCTCGAGTTCAAGAATCAGGTGCTCTCGAAGATCTACAACCGCCGGGCGCTGGATTCGCAGCAGGTCGTCGACGAGGTTCTCGGCCAGGCCGAGCATTTCAAGCATCGCATCGCCGACACCCGGCTCGAGCTGAACTTGGCACTGGAACGCGGCGAGACTGTGCTGTTGGAAGGATCGCAGGGAACGTTGCTCGACGTCGACCACGGCACGTATCCATACGTGACGTCGTCCAACCCGACGGCGGGTGGCGCGGCTGTCGGTTCCGGAATCGGACCCAACAAGATTTCGACGGTCCTCGGCATTCTCAAGGCTTATACGACGCGTGTCGGATCGGGCCCGTTCCCGACGGAGCTGTTCGACAACTTCGGCGAGTATCTCGCCAAGCAGGGTGGTGAGGTCGGCGTGACGACCGGGCGTGCGCGACGCACCGGATGGTTCGACGCTGTCATTGCGCGCTACGCGACCCGCGTCAATGGAATCACCGATTACTTCCTGACCAAGCTCGATGTGCTCTCCAGTCTCGACACCGTCCCGATTTGTGTCGCGTACGACGTCGACGGCGTGCGGCACGACGAGATGCCGATGACGCAGACCGGTTTCCATCACGCGAAGCCGATCTACGAGGAGATGCCCGGTTGGTGGGAAGACATCTCTGCTGCACGCACTTTCGAGGATCTTCCGCAGAATGCGCAGAACTACGTGCTGCGACTCGAGGAGCTCTCCGGTGCCCATATGTCGTGCATCGGCGTCGGTCCCGGCCGCGACCAGACAATCGTGCGTCGGGACATTTTGAAATAACGCCGCATTAGAGAATCCCCGCACTTTTACCGAGTGTGGGGTTTCTTTTTCCCGGACGATTCAGGCGTACGGTCTTTTTTGTGCACCGGTGGTGACATTCTGCGATATATGTGAGCTATTTGTTGGTCCGACTCGACAAAGGGGTGGATACTCGACGCCAGGTACACGAGGAGGGGCGTGCGATGTCCACGACATACAACGGTCTCGATGTTTTCGGGTTGCAATTCGATCGCTTTGCTTACGAACATTCCTGGATCGGCGAACAGGTCGGGGAGTTCATGCTCGGACCGAATGGCGGCGGGATGCTCGAGTATCAGCATGCCACTGTCTTCGCACTCCCCGAGGGCGGTGCTCACGAGGTGCACGGACCCATCCTCGCCTGGTATCTCTCTCACGGCGGGCCCTACGGCACCCTCGGTTACCCCATCAGCGACGAGAAGCCGACTCCGACCGGCTTCGGTCGATACAACTTGTTCGAACGAGGCGCGGTGGGCTGGCTGCCCGAGACGGGCGCCTTCACCATCGGTGGGACACGCGAAGACCAAGATCTACACCCAGGTCCAGACGCGGACGATGTATCCGTCGTGGACACACCGAACATCGAGTCTTTTCTGGTCTGAGCGATCCGATCGAGCGGTCTGATTTTGCCGCGTTACACCTGGTGTTCATATGTAAATCAGCGCTGCAGCGCATTTCATTCCCTGTCTATTCCATTTATTTCGGCCGGCAGGAATTTTTCTCCCATAACATTTTGGCATTCTTTTGCATTTCGGTAACGCGCGCAGATTATCCGTCGATGATTGGTCAAGTCAGCGCACAAAGCGCTCGCTTTTCGTTCGAGGAAAAGAGTCGAGCATGACCGATCAGGTCCAGAAGTCAAACAGGAAACGCAAGATTCGGGCTTTGTTGGCAGGTGGATTGGTCTTGGGAGTCGGTGCGGCAATAACCTTGGCCGCGTGGACCGACAATGTCTTCGGAAATTCCGATTTCGCGACGGGTGATGCGGCGTGGAACATTCAAGCAAGTTTCAGTACAACAGACACGCCGAACTGGGTCGAGGCCGACGTAAGCCCGGGTGAGCCTTTCGGATTCCCGGTCGGGCGGTTGAATCTAACGCCGGGTGAAACGGTCTACGCGCCCATTGCCCTCCGATTGCAGAATGCACAAACTTTGAATGCGGCTGTCACTTTGGACGGTGCGGTGCCAGGTACGCCCGCGGGTTCGGCTGCGTTGACCGCTGCGCTGACGTACTCGGTCACCTCGGGCGGCACCGCGGAGGGGTGCACTGCGGGCACTCCAGGCGGCACCTCTGTCGTCGCGCCAGGATCTGCGCTGACCACGGGGAGCGCGCCGAGTGCTATCACGCTACTGGCGGCGGGTACGCCTGTACAGCTTTGTTACGCAGTAACTTTGCCAGCAGGGTCTCCCCTCGACCTAGCTGGTCTCAATACCGGGCAGCTGATCTGGCAGTTCGTCGGCACATCGGTCACTCCGTAGCACGTGCATTCTCAGCACGTGTCATCTCGTAGCAAGCAGCAGAGAAAGAGACAACGGCGGGCACTGGCAGCCGGGGGGATCGTCCTCGGCGTTGGGGCGGTGCTCGTGGCTGCCAGCTGGACCGACCGGGTGCTCGGCAACAGTGACTTCGGATCGTCGAAGTTCGGGATCGAGTCCAGTACCGACGGTGGGTTTGCCTGGTCATCTCACCCTATCGGCGCACCGAACTCGTTGGTATTCACAAGCATCGCAACAGGTCTGGTTCCGGGCTCTGTGGTGTACGCGCCGGTCCAGCTGCGTGTCGAAGCTGGTTCCGAACCAGCGTCGGTCGCGTTACAGGGCGCGTCGTTCTCCGGCACCGGCGTCGGTAACTTGTCGACGGAACTCCGGTACCGGGTAGTTCGCAACGCACCGACATGCGACGCGGCAGCTTTTGCCTCGAGTCCGACGTTCGTGGTCGGTGCCGGGGGAGCAGCAGCGTTGAACACTCCTGCGCCGTCCAGCTTCCCGCTCGTCGCTGGGGCTGTCCCCACCGATGCCGGTCCTGCTGTTCCGTTGTGTTTCGAAATCAGCTTGCCTGCGACCAACGATAATTGGTCCAACGCCGCATTGCCCAACAAGACGCTGGTCGCTAACTGGCCCTTCATCGGAACTTTGTAGAAGGCGGAAGAAATGGGTGCGATGACACACACTGCGACGCCACGAGCGCGACGCTCCCCCTGGACCGTTGTCGGTGACATATTGTTGAACATTCTCGCGATCGGCGGAGTCATCTGTCTGGCACTGGTCGCGTGCGCGTTCTTCTTCAATATCACGCTGATCATGTTCAAGACCGGTTCGATGTCGCCGTCGATTCCGACAGGTTCGCTCGCAGTTGTCCGCGCGGTACCGGCGGCTTCGGTGGAGATCGGGGACGTAGTCACTGTCGATCGAGAGGGTAAACTCCCCGTCACGCACCGAGTGGTCGCGATCGATCCGATCACGAAAACGGGAGTTACCGTTCTCGAACTCAAAGGCGACGCGAATGCCGACGCTGATCCTGGATTCTACGAGGTTACAGAAGTGCGCAAGGTGCTGTGGTCTGTCCCTGGACTTGCGCGCGTCATTGTCTACTTTTCCAACCCATATGTTCTCGGCGCGATCACCTTGGCGATGGCAACCCTGGTAGTGGCTGTCTTCTGGCCGCGCGACCGAGATATCTCCGATCCGCCGGAGGGTAGCGAGCGCGCTGGATGACAAATCTCCGTCGATGGCCCGCCAAGGGGCGATGGTCTGCGCTGATGTGCGTAGCGTTGCTCTGCCTCGCGCTTGTATCGGGCAAGAGTCTCTTCGGGTACACGGAAGCGTTGTGGAGCGATTCCGAATATGTGGCCGGCACTGTCGAATCGGGATCGTGGGTCACCAGCGGGTACGGACTCGGCGTCGGTCCTCGAGTGAACAGTGCGGGCGGCATCTCGATTCTCCCTATCAATCCGACGCCTCTACCCTGGAACTCCGCCAGAATCGGTCGCGATTCGACCAATCCTGGAACAGCAACCACCGCAGGTGCGGGGCCTTTTGCGTCGTCGGCTGTCGCGATGGTGAACCAATTGAGGATGTCCGGCGCGTCTGCGTCGACCGCTCCTGTCGGGGCGGCTGCTTGCGGTTCGTACATAGTGGGCGCGGCTGGCGTTCCAACATATTGCACCGCCGCAACGCCTACGGCGAGCGCATCGGCGTCTGTGTCCTCGATGCGACTGACCGGCAGCGTTGTGGGAGTCAGTTTGTTGGGTGTCGTCAGCCTCGTCAACACGGACATCGTGGCCGTCAGCAGTGCCGGCCAGATCATCACAACTTCTGTTGGCTGCCAGTTGGACGCCGGTACGAACACGTGGACTGCTCCTGCCGCCGCCAACGCCACCACGGCCAACCCCAACGGAAGCGTTCTCGTCGGCGATCGGTCCGTCCGCATCCCCAACGCAAACTCGACGACCTCTCCTGGAGCGTTTGTGGATGGACTTCTGGGTTACTCGAACGTTGCTTTGACCAGTAGCCAGTCGCCGACGGGCGAAGAGGCAGGGTTCAGTCGGCTGACGTTGACCGGTTCGGTCAGTTTGCTTGCACTCGGGGTTCTGCCGCTGACCTTTTCGATCGATCTCGTGAGTGCAGAATGCGGTCCCGGAGCTACGCCGACAGCAGCGAGCGTGGCTCAACCAATGGCACGCGGAGTATCTCCAGCAACAACACCGACCACGCCGGAGGTGCCGAGTACCACCGACGTCCCGAGTGCCGCCGACGTGCCGAGTACCGCCGACGTCCCGAGTGCCACCGACGAAGCAGCGGCCGCGCAGAGCCCTGAAGTGACCACTACAACGGAGGTGTCTGCGACGACGGAAGCTCCGATCGAGGAAGCCGAGCCGCCCCCTGCCGAACCACCCCCTGTTGATCCACCTGCAGACACTGCCGAGCCGACACCACTGGAAGCGGCGACGCTGTTTACCGGGCCGGCCGAGGGCAACGTCGAGACGCTGACGTTCGACGGCGGAGTCGTGTGCAGCGCGCCCGCGGGATCCGACTACACCGGAAGCGTCGAATTATCCTGCAGTGACGGAAGTTCGATCAGTGCTCTCGGTTCGTCGCTGACACCCGACGGCGTCGCTCAGGCAACCGTCGAGGGCGTGTGGGAGCCGGTGCTGTCACCCGGGGGCGCCGCGCAAACCGTCGTTGCTGCGACGCGCGGCTAACTGACCGGCAATTCCCCGCTCAGAACAGTGTCGGCTCCCCGAAGCCCGAGACTCCTTCGATGGCGAGGATTCGCTGCTTCGTCGGCGCACCGCCGGGGGCCGAGAATCCGCCCACCTCGCGGCCGGCGCCAAGGACGCGGTGGCACGGGATGATGACGGGCACCGGATTGCGCCCCAGCGCGCCCCCTACGGCCTGGGCGCCCGCAGGTCGGCCCACTTCGGCTGCCACGGCCCCGTAAGTGAGCGTCGAGCCGCGTGGAATCGAGCGAGTGACCTCGTAGACCGCTCTGTCGAATTCCGATACATCGAGCACCACCGGCACCGACGATAGATCCGGGGCCGAACCGTCGAGCAGCGCCTGGATTCCCTCGATCGCCTCGAGTGCAAGGCCGTCCGGGGTACCGGCCACTGCGTCGAAATCGGCAAGGTAGGCGATCATGGCGTCCGTGGGCTCAGGGAGTGCGACTGCGCTGACACCTCGGTGCGTCCATGCGAGGCCACACCGACCGAGGGTGGTGTCGAAGAGCGCGTAGGGCACTCAGCCAGTATGAACCAAATCAATCGAACCAGTCCACCGATCTTAGAATTGGACTTGATTTGTCATACCAGTACGGCGAATACTGGCGTCCATGGCGATCCGAGTACTCAACGCAACCTCCTTGGCCCGCGATCTGGGCCGCTGGAGGACGGACACCGAGGATGCGGCGGGGTCTCGACGGACATCTCGCCGGACCTCACGCCCGACCTATCGCGCACTGGCCGACGGCGTCAGGCTGCTGATTCACGACGGGCGAATTCCTCTCGGAGTCGGGTTGCCCAGCGAGCGCGACTTATCGGCCGCACTCGATCTCAGTCGAACCACCATCACCTCGTCGTACGCTGTACTCCGCGAAGAGGGCTACCTGATCAGCAAGCAGGGCGCGCGCAGTACTGTCGCGCTTCCGGACATGGCGAGACCGAACGGGCTGCTCGTGCAATCACGCACATCGAGCGGACCGGTCATCGACATGAGCCACGCCGCGATGGCTGCCCCGACCGAAGCCATGATGTCCGCGTACAACGCTGCGCTGCAGGCACTTCCGGCGTATCTGTCCAATCACGGTATGGAGCCCATCGGACTGTCGGTGCTCCGACAGTCCATCGCGCGCCGTTTCTCGGAGCGCGGGTTGCCGACGACCGAGGACCAGATCATGGTGACTTCGGGCGCCCAGCAGGCCGTCCGTCTCCTGCTCGGCACCCTGACCTCGCCCGGCGACCGGGTGCTGATCGATCATCCGACGTATCCCAATGCTCTGGAAGCGATTCGACGCGTCGGGGCTCGGCCGGTTCCGGTGCCGATCAGGCCCGATGGCGATCCGTGGGACCTGGACGGAATCCGAAGCGCAGCACGGCAAACCGCGTCGAAGGTCGCGTACATGATCCCCGACTTCCACAATCCCACCGGTCGGTGCCTCGCGGCCGACGGCCGTGCCGAACTCGCCAGGATCGCGCGGGATACCTCGATGACACTTATCGTCGACGAGACGATGGTCGACCTGTGGCTCGACGCGCCCCCGCCGCCACCGGTTGCCTCGTTCGGCCGGGTGTCGGGTACCGACATCGTCACGATCGGATCTGCGTCGAAGTCGTACTGGGGGGGTCTGCGCATCGGGTGGATTCGCGCCAACCCGTCGTTGATCAGTCGTCTGGCAGGATCGCGCGCCGCACACGACCTCGGCACTTCGGTGATGGATCAGCTCGCCGCGGGATTTCTGTTGGAGGACGCCGATGCCATCCTCGAGGCACGGCGGGTTCAGCTACGAGAACGTCGTGATGTACTGGAAAATGCGTTGGCCGAACATCTTCCGGGTTGGAGCTATCGTCGTTCGACCGGTGGGATGTCGTTGTGGCTCCAACTTCCAGCGCCTGTGTCCAGTGCGTTGGCGGCGACGGTTCCTGCGTTCGGTGCAGTGTTGGCGGCCGGGCCGAGGTTCGGCGTCGAGGGAGCATTCGAGCGGTTCATCCGTATGCCCTACACGCGCGAGCCCGCCGAGTTGGCGGCCGCTGTCTCGGCGACGGCGGCCGCATACCAGGCTCTTGCGCCGAACGTCGACGCCGAGCAGCCAGCCTTGGTGTTCTGAAAAATACTCAGCGCCAGACTGATTCGGCGTCGACGGCCGTCGATGCCGGAGCGGTCGGAATGCCGTTGGGAGTGCGGGAGAAGCGCGGAGCCGGCCGATGCTGGGTGACTCCACCGACCTCGATGAGAGTCTCTCGTGCCGCGAGGTGCACCTGCTGCGGTGCTTCGCCGAACGTCAGGACGGGTGAGACGCACGCGTCGGTGCCGTCGAATATTTTCGCCCATTCGTCGCGTGTCTTCGTCTTGAATGTCGTCGTGAAGAGTTCACGCATCTCGGGCCAACGATCCCGATCGCCTTGTCCCGGAGTGGTGGCCGGGTCGAGTTCGAGCAGTCTGAGCAGCTCGGCGAAGAACTGAGGTTCCAGAGCGCCGACCGCCATGTACTTGCCGTCGGCTGTTTCGTAGGTGTCGTAGTACGGCCAACCGGTGTCGAGCATGTTCACGCCGCGTTCGTCGGACCAGGCGCCGACCCCTCGCATGCCCCAGATCATGTGGGAGAGTGCCGCGGTGCCGTCGACCATTGCCGCGTCGACTACTTGCCCTTCACCTGAGGTCTGTCGTTCGAAGAGCGCTGCAAGGATTCCGAAGATCAGGAACATCGATCCGCCGCCGAAGTCGCCGACCATGTTGAGCGGCGGCACGGGACGCTCGCCTTGTCTGCCGATGGCGTGAAGTACGCCCGTCACGGAGATGTAGTTGATGTCGTGTCCGGCAGCCGAGGCCCATGGGCCTTCCTGGCCCCAGCCGGTCATGCGGCCGTAGACAAGCCGTGGGTTTCGGGCGAGCGCGGCGTCGGGACCGAGTCCGAGACGCTCGGTGACACCGGGCCTGAAGCCCTCGATGAGCACGTCGGCACGCTCGATCAACCCGAGCACCTTCTCGATGTCCGCGGGATCCTTGAGGTTGGCCTCGACGAGGGTGCGGCTGCGGAGTTGCTGATCGTGCTCGGAGATCTGACCTGCGCGCTGCACTCGAACGACGTCGGCACCCAGATCGGCCAGCAGCAACGCTGCATGCGGGCCCGGTCCGATCCCCGCGAGCTCGACGACGCGAAGTCCTGTCAGCGGTCCACCACTACTCGACACGTTTCCCTCGTTCCGATCGGGCCGTCAATGTGAATTGAGGTTAACTTAAGCCTGGACGTCCAACTAGTCCGGGCCATGCTTTCGTGCAATGGATAATGGCCGGGTGAGCGTAGCTACGGAACCAACACGGATCGGCACACCACTGACACCGGGAGCCACGCGAGTGATGCTGCTCGGTGCGGGCGAGCTGGGCAAAGAGGTGATCATTGCGTTCCAACGCCTCGGCGTCGAGGTCATTGCCGTCGACCGCTACGACAATGCGCCGGGACATCAGGTAGCCCATCACGCGTTCACCATCGACATGAGTGATCCGGAACAACTCCTTGCGCTGATCGACGCACAGCAGCCCGACTTCGTCGTGCCCGAGATCGAGGCGATCGCCACCGACGCGTTGGCGGAGATCGAGAAGCGCGGCCGGACCGTCGTCATCCCGACGGCGCGCGCCACCCAGTTGACGATGAACCGCGAGGGCATTCGACGCCTCGCCGCCGAGGAACTAGGACTGCCGACCTCGCCGTATGCGTTCGCCGAGTCGTTGCCAGAAGTGCAGGATGCGCTGGCCACGATCGGGTTTCCGGCGGTGATCAAACCCGTCATGTCCTCGTCGGGCAAAGGGCAGTCCGTCGTGCGGGGCACCGACGAGGTGGAGGCCGCATGGGAGTACGCCCTGAAAGGTGGACGCGTCGACCTGGGCCGTGTCATCGTCGAGGGATTCGTCGATTTCGACTACGAGATAACGCTTCTCACGATCCGGTCCATTCAGGGCACGGACTTCTGCGAGCCGATCGGACACCTTCAGCAATCGGGTGACTACGTCGAATCCTGGCAGCCGCAACCGATGTCGGATGTCGCACTCGCGGGCGCGAAGGACGTCGCCGAGAGGATCACGGCCGCTCTCGGTGGCCGCGGTCTGTTCGGCGTCGAACTGTTCGTCAAGGGTGATGACGTCTACTTCTCCGAGGTCAGTCCGCGCCCACACGATACGGGGTTGGTGACGCTTCGTACACAACGCTTTTCGGAGTTCGAGCTGCACGCGCGGGCGATCCTGGGGCTGCCGGTGGACACGTCGCTGGTCTCTCCAGGGGCGTCCGCGGTGATCTACGGCGGCGTCGACGCCGAGGGGATCGCATTCGACGGCGTCGGCGACGCCTTGGCGGTGCCCGAGACGGACCTTCGACTCTTCGGTAAGCCCGAGAGCTTCGTTCGTCGACGCATGGGCGTCGCGGTGTCGACTGCCGGCGACGTCGACACGGCGCGTGCGCGGGCGACCGAGGCTGCAGGCAAAGTCAGACCAGTCTTGTGAGCGCCTGGGGGGAGTTGCTCGTCGGGGTGGCGATTCTGATCGGCCTGGCAGGCATCGTTGTCCCGATCCTGCCCGGCACGATTCTGATATTCGCGGCAATTGCTGTGTGGGCGTTCATGACCGGTGGCGGCGCCGCGTGGACGGCGTTCGCGATTGCTGCGCTCCTGCTGGTGGCGAGTGGCGTCGTGAAATACACCTGGCCGGGGCGTCGAATGAAGGACGCGGGAATTCCGACGCGTTCGCTCATCGTCGGTGGCCTGGTCGGGATCGTCGGGTTCTTCGTGATCCCGATCGTGGGATTGTTCATCGGGTTCATCCTCGGCACCTATGTCGCCGAGCTGCCGCGGCACCGAAATCACTCCGATGCTTGGCGATCCACCGTGCACGCGACCAAGGCGGCAGGACTGTCGATTCTCGTCGAGCTCCTCGGTGCGCTGCTCGCCACCGGAGTGTGGCTCGGAGCAGCAATCTTCATTTGACCCGATACCAGGCCCTGGCGTTGCCGTCGAGGACTGCGGGGAGATCGCCGCCGACGGCTTCGGCGATCAAGTCGATATCGGACTCCTGGAACCGCCTCGGCGCGCGGGTTCCGGGGAGGTCGGTTCCGAACATCAGGGCGGACGGGTTCACCGCGTGGATCTGCCGCATCGCGTCGACGATATCCATGTCGACGCGCCCGAATCCTGTTGCCTTCACTCGGACTCCACGGTCCACGAGGTCGAGTAGATAGGGCAGCCCCTGCGCCGACATCCCCAGATGGTCGATGCTGACCGCCGGAAGTTTGCACAGGATCGGTTCGAGGGACAGCAACATCGAGGCGTCGACGTACAACTCCGCGTGCCAACCGACCAGATCGTGCGCGCGTCTGGCCTGCGCAGTGAGGGTCTGAACGTCGGTGGCGCCGCGCTTGAGGTTGAGCCGAATGGCACGGACACCAGCCGCCTCCAGAGCGAGAATGTCCGCATCGGTGGCATCGGGTTCGAGTTGTGTGACCCCGGCCCAGCCGTCCCCGAGCGTATCGAGAGCGGACAGCAGGAAGCTCTGATCGGTGGCGTGGAACGACGCGCTGATCACCGCTCCGCCGGTGATGCCCAACCCATCTGTGTCGCGGTCGTAGTCGGCGATCGTGTACGGATCGGGAACGAAGCCCTGGTTCTCGATCAGCGGAAACCGAGGGTCGAGGATGTAGCGATGGGCGTCGAACACTCCGTCAGCATGCCAGCTGCGTCGTTCCGGCACCCGGCGACCCTGGCCGGTGTTTGAATCGAGTCATGAAAGCTGAAGCTACAGTTGTCCTCGACGGTTACACCTACTTCGAATGTCCCCGCTGGCGCGACGGTCGTATCTGGGTGTCCGACTTCTACAGTCAGCGGGTTGTTTCGGCGTTGGAGGACGGGTCGGACGTACGCGTCGAGGCCGAGGTTCCCCAGCAGCCGTCGGGGTTGGGTTGGCTACCGGACGGCCGGCTGCTGATCGTGTCCATGCGCGATCACACGATTCTGCGGCGCGAGGACGACGGTTCCCTCGTGGTGCATGCGGACCTGTCGTCGCACGTCAGCGCCAACCTCAACGACATGCTCGTCGATTCTCGTGGACGTGCCTACGTCGGCAATTTCGGTTTCGATCTGATGAACCTCGCAACGCCCGATACCGCGGACCTGCTGCGGGTAGACCCCGACGGCTCGGTGCACGTCGTGGCCAAGGATCTGTACTTTCCCAACGGAATGGCGCTGACCCCGGACGGTGAGCTGCTGGTCGACGAGACCGTCGGCAATCGCATCAGTGTGTTCGCGGTCCATCCCGACGGCTCGCTGGGTGAGCGCCGGGATTGGGTCAAGTTCGCGGAGATCCCCGACATGAGCGATATGGCGACTGCGCTGGGGCAGTTGGCGCTTGCGCCGGATGGGTGTGCGATCGACACCGACGGATCGCTCTGGGTGGCAGACGCCCTCGGTCAGCGCATCGTGCATGTGGTGCCAGGAAAGGGAATCGTCGATCAGCTCGAGTTCGATACCGGAGTGTTCGCCTGCGGATTCGGCGGCGACGACGGCAGAACGCTGTTCGTGTGCGCTGCACCGGACTTCGACGAGCACCAGCGCAAGGTCCAGACGGAAGGAAAGTTGCTGGCTGTGCGGGTGTAAGCGCTGCGCGGCGGGTGTCAAGCGCTGCGCGGCGGGTGTAAGCGCTGCGCGGCGGGTGTAAGCGCTGCGCGCCAGTGGCGCGGTTAGGTACCCCAGAGGGCCCTTAACCACGCCACTGGTGGCGGAGCTGCCTAGGCCTTGTCGGGCTCGGACGCCTTGAGCATGTCGTCGCGCTCGACGACCTTGACTCGTTCGCGGCCTTCGGGTTCGCCGAGGGAGCGTTCGTGGGCGTCGAGGCGGTACCAGCCGTCCCACGTGGTGAAGGGGACCTGCTTGCCTTCGAGGAACGCAGTGACGGAGTCGAGTTCGGGGTCGGTGGCTCCGGCGAAGGTGGGCGCGTCCTCGAGCAGGTTGGCGACGGTTTCGTTGGCGTCGCCCTTGGTGTGGCCGATGAGGCCGACGGGCCCGCGTTTGATCCAACCGGTGACGTAGGTGGCGGGGACAGGGACCGTCGACGTGGGTGACTCCACGACGCGGCCGGCTTCGTTGGGAATGGTGCCTGCCTGCTCGTCGAATGGGAGCTGGCTGATGTTCTGGGAGAGGTAACCGACAGCGCGGTAGACGGCCTGGACCTCCCAGTCGTTGTACTTACCGGTGCCCTTGACGTTTCCGGTGCCGTCGAGCTCGGTGCGCTCGGTACGGAGGCCGACGACCTTTCCGTCCTCGCCGAGGATTTCGGTGGGCGATTCGAAGAAGTGCAGGAACAGTTTGTGCGGGCGGTTGCCGACGTCGCGGATTGCCCAGTCCTGCAGGGTGTTGGCGACCATGTCGACCTGCTTGGAATTGCGGCGGGCCTGCTCGGAGCCTTCGTCGTAGTCGATGTCCTCGGGCGCGACGATGACTTCGATGTTGGGCGAATGGTCGAGCTCGCGGAGTTCGAGGGGGGTGAACTTGGCTTGCGCGGGTCCGCGGCGGCCGAAGACGTGCACTTCGATGGCCTTGTTGGCCTTGAGGCCCTCGTAGACATTGGCGGGGATCTCGGTCGGCAGAAGTTCGTCGCCGGTCTTGGCGAGAACGCGTGCGACGTCGAGAGCGACGTTGCCGACGCCGAGGACGGCTACCTTCTCTGCCTCGAGGGGCCAGGTGCGCGGGACGTCGGGGTGGCCGTCGTACCAAGAGACGAAGTCGGCGGCGCCGTAGCTGCCGTCGAGGTCGATGCCGGGGATGTTCAGTGCGCGGTCTGCGTTGGCGCCGGTGGAGAAGATGACGGCGTCGTAGAAGCGGCGCAGGTCGTCCAACGTGATGTCGGTGCCGTAGTCGATGTTGCCGAGGAGGCGGACCTGGGGCTTGTCGAGCACCTTGTGCAGGGCGGTGATGATGCCCTTGATACGGGGGTGGTCCGGTGCGACGCCGTAGCGGATGAGTCCGAACGGTGCGGGCATGCGTTCGAAGAGGTCGATGCTCACGCCGGGTCCGCTGACATTGTGGTCGGACTTCATGAGTGCGTCGGCGGCGTAGATGCCGGCCGGTCCGGCGCCGACGATGGCTACGCGGAGTGGGCGAGTCTGATCAGTCATGTGCAGCGAACTACCTTCGTCGAGGGCAAGTACGGACACCCCAGCATAAATTAAGTGTTACCTGATCAGTGCTGGTGGGCGTAGCTACGGGGTATTGCCTCAGCCTTTCATCATTTCCTTCCATTCAGGTAGGGTTTGCGTTGTGCATACGACTTACCTGGTCCGGCGGCTGACCGTCGACTTCTGTCGTACCTGCACCACCATGTGTCGTCGGTGACGCGGCTCTCTGCTCCCGCCACTTCTCACGCCCTGCTTCATATTCTTCCTCGCTGCCCCGACCGTGCGAAAGTCGCTCCGGGCTAGGAGAAACACATGACAGTCCTGGATAACTCAGTTCGCTCGGCCCTTGCCCTCGACAAGCTGGGGCCGCGGTTCGGTGCCGAGGTCATCGGGCTCGATGTCGCGTCGGCCTCGGATGCCGAAGTCCTGGCGATCCGGGATGCACTCGTCGAGCACAAGGTCCTGGTGTTGCGCGGCCAGTCGCTCGACGATGCCGGTCAGATCGATTTCGGTCGACGCCTCGGCGACCTGACTGCTGGGCATCCGGTGCACGACAGCGGTCGTGTGGCAGCCGAGGTGTATGCCTTGGACAGCCAGGACAACGGGTTCGCCGACGTGTGGCACACCGACGTGACGTTCATGGAACGGCCACCGTTGGGTTCGATTCTTCGACCGGTCGTGCTTCCTCCGCACGGCGGCGACACCAACTGGGCCGACAGTCAGCTGGCCTACGAGTCGTTGTCGGCGCCCGTCCGTCAGATGATCGACCAGCTGACCGCCGTGCACGACGGCAATCGCGAGTTCGGCTACTACCTCGAACAGAAGCGAGGCGGCAAGGGCAATGTCTGGGACGGGAAAGAGGTGACCACGCTGGTACCCGTCGAACATCCGGTGGTTCGGGTGCACCCCGAGACCGGACGTAAGGGCATCTTCGTCAACCCGGGTTTCACCTCGCACATCGTCGGAGTGTCCGAGGCGGAGAGTCGGGGAATTCTCGACCTCCTGTATGCGCACCTGACCAAGCCCGAGCATGTCGTGCGGCACCGTTGGCGTCTCGGCGATCTGGTCCTGTGGGACAACCGCAGCACCTCCCACTACGCCAATCGCGACTACGGCACCGAGCGCCGCGTCATGCACCGCATAACGCTGCGCGGGGATATCCCTGTCGGACCCCGACAGTGATAAGCGTCGACCCTGCGGGAAAGATTGCGGTTATGGCGTCGTGGCGTGAACGAAGACAGCAGTGGGCCGACAGTCGTGAGGAAGCGCAGAACAACGCGTCCGCAGCGGCTGCCGAGACGGGTGAGCGTCGTCCGCCGACCCCCTGGCCGTTCATTCTCGCGGTCGGCATCGTCGTCGTTGTGCTCGCGGCCATTTTCCTGGCGGCCCGATTCGCGCCGGCCGAGGACAATGTCACGCAGGCACAGTTGTTGACCGACAGCATCGACGATTTCGTATCGGCGCAGAACGACGGTGACGCCGAGCTCCTGCGTTCGACGACCTGTCAGGATCAGCTCGCCCAGTTGATCCCGGGAAGCGACGCGGACTACGCATCCGCCCGTGCGGACGACGTCGACGAGAACGGCAAGCTGGTAGTCGACGGTGCTCCCACCGACTACGAGGTCAACGGTGATCGCGGAATGGTGACGGTCCCGACGAAGCTCGAGAAGATCGGTGCGACGTCGAGCGAGACGTGGAAGTTCGTCCGCGTCGACGAGAAGTGGCTGGTGTGCAATGTATGAAAGGTTGAGCCCGTGACTTACGCAGGTGACATCACCCCGCAGGCAGCGTGGGAGTTGCTCGAGAACGATCCCGACGCGGTGCTGGTCGACGTGCGAACCCACGCCGAATGGCAGTACGTCGGCGTTCCGGACACCTCGTCGATCGACCGACCGACACATCTCATCGAGTGGGTCAGCTACCCCAACGGCGCGCGAAACGAGGGTTTCGTCGAGCAGTTGAAAGAGGCCGGGGTGGACGGTGAGCGACCGGTGGTATTCCTGTGCCGCTCGGGCCAGCGTTCGATCGGCGCCGCCGAGGCTGCGACTGCGGCAGGCATCGGGCCGTCGTACAACGTGCTCGACGGTTTCGAGGGTGCGACCGACGCAGATGGTCACCGCGGCGCCGTGGGGTGGCGTGCGGTCGGATTGCCGTGGAGGCAGCCATGAACGTGCCCAAAGGTGGAGGATTCCACAAGCCGCTCCCGGAGGGCGTCGGGCAGGGAACCCTCGGTGTTCGCGGCGGATTGATGCGGTCCGGGTTCGACGAGAATGCCGAGGCGCTGTACCTGTCTTCGGGTTTCGTCTACGAGAGCGCGGGCGCAGCTGAGCAGGCGTTCACCGGCGATATCGACCACTTCGTCTACTCGCGCTACGGCAACCCGACAGTCAAGATGTTCGAGGAGCGTCTGCGTCTCATCGAAGGTGCTGAGGCGTGCTTCGGAACCTCCAGCGGGATGTCTGCGGTGTTCACGGCGCTCGGTGCGTTGCTGAAGGCCGGCGACCGACTGGTTGCGGCCCGCAGCCTGTTTGGATCCTGCTTCGTGGTGTGCAACGAGATTCTGCCCCGCTGGGGTGTCGAAACCGTGTTCGTCGACGGCGAAGACAACGCGCAGTGGGAAGAAGCTCTCTCGGTTCCGACGACTGCCGTGTTCTTCGAGACACCGTCCAATCCGATGCAGACGCTGGTCGATGTCGAACGGGTCTCGGAGCTGGCGCACGCGGCGGGCGCAACCGTGGTGTTGGACAACGTCTTTGCGACGCCGTTGCTGCAGGACAGTCTTGCACTCGGTGCGGACGTCGTCGTGTATTCGGGCACTAAGCACATCGATGGACAGGGCCGTGTTCTCGGCGGTGCGATTCTCGGTTCCCGTGAGTACATCGACGGACCTGTACAGACGCTGATGCGACACACTGGTCCTGCGCTGAGCCCGTTCAATGCGTGGACGCTGCTCAAGGGACTCGAGACGATGCCGGTTCGGGTGCGACATTCGACGCAGTCAGCGCTGGAGATCGCGAAGTTCCTCGAGGCGCACTCGGCTGTGTCGTGGGTCAGATACCCATACCTCGAGTCGCATCCGCAGCACCAGCTCGCGAAGAAGCAGATGAAGGGCGGCGGCACCGTCGTCACCTTCGAGCTCGATGCGCCCGAGGGTGAGGCAAAGAAGCGCGCGTTCGAAGTTCTCGATGGGCTACGCGTGGTCGATATCTCGAACAACCTCGGCGACTCGAAGTCGCTCATCACTCATCCTGCGACCACCACGCACCGCGCCATGGGCCCGGAAGGTCGTGCGGCGGTGGGCATTTCCGACGGCGTCGTGCGAATCTCGGTGGGGTTGGAAGACACCGAGGACCTCATTGCCGATCTGGATCAGTCGCTGGGCTGAGCTGGGGCGGCTCCGCCAGTGGCGCGGTTAAGTGTGTTGACGTGCACTCAACCGCACCACTGTTTCAGGCCAGCCCGAAAGCCGACAACACCGTCCGGAATTTCGCCGTCGTTTCGGCAAGTTCCGACTCGGGGTCCGAAGCCTCGACGATCCCGCCGCCCGCAGTGGCGAGGGCGGTCAGCCCGTCGCCGGCGAGTTCGAGTCCGCGGATCGCGACCATCCACTCGCCGTCGCCCGTGCCGTCGGACCATCCGACAGCTCCGGCGTAGAAGCCGCGAGGCCCCTCGATGCGCGCGATCGCGTCCATCGCAGCTCGGCGGGGGACGCCCGCGACTGCCGGAGTCGGGTGCATCGCGATGGCGAGGTCGAGTGACGTCGTGGACGGGTCGCGAAGAATTCCGGTGATCGGTGTGCTCAGGTGCCACAGCTGCGGTGTGCTGCTGAGCTGCGGTGTGCTCGGGATCTGTA
This sequence comes from Rhodococcus sp. FG69, assembly GCF_057808915.1. NCBI lineage: Bacteria > Bacillati > Actinomycetota > Actinomycetes > Mycobacteriales > Nocardiaceae > Rhodococcus > Rhodococcus sp. FG69. Next base: position 62,890 of record NZ_JBMDIX010000038.1, read on the forward strand.
GGTCTGTGCACCACGGTTGCAATGCGGTTCGAATTTCCTCGACGACGAATCGGTGCTCCGCCTGATCTTTAGCGCTCGCGGCGAGCTGGTCGGCGATGCCTGCGTCCAGGGTGGGATCGGCGCTGCGCGCGGCGGTTCCGGCGAAAGGGTGGCACGAGACGGTGCGGCCGTGGCGTCGGACGAGCAATTCGGGGCTCGAACCTATGAGGAATCTGCCCGCGTAGCCGGCACCGGCCGCAGACAGGTCGACTGCGTAGCCGTTGCCGAGTGGATCCCCGCTGACGAGTGCTCCGAGAAGTGCAATCGGATCGATCGGGGTGTCGGCACGGAGTTGCAGGGACCGCGCCAGGACGACTTTTTCCGCAACGCCCCGCCGAAGCTCCTGCACCAATGCACGGACTCGTTCGAGGTGAACGTCGGCGGCGGGAACCTGACCGCCGATGCTCACCGGGGGGAGAGCAGCCGTTTGATCGGAAGGGCGCCACGGCCCCTCTCGTTTGGTGAGCGTTCCGGGTTCGGTCAGCGCGATTCGGTCGGACATGTCGAAGGGGAGCGCCCCGACAACGGGAGTTCCTTCGCGGACGGCGTCCGTAGCGTCGGTGATCGTCGAAAACGCACGTCGGACGCCGGTGGCCTCGATGTTGTACTCGCGTCGGGACAGCACGAAGCTCGTAGTGGCGCGGTTGAGTGCACCAGGGGAACCCTTACCGTGCCACTGCGGCGGAGCCGCGGGGTGTGGCTGCGGCGGAGCCGCGGGGTGTGGCTTCTGCATCAGAACAGTCTCTGCATCAGAAGGGCGTCTGCGTTCGGCCGACGAGGTCGGCGACCGAGTTGATCACCTTCGTCGGACGGTACGGGTAGTTCTCGACCGACGCAGTGGTCGAGATGCCGGTGAGAACCAGAATGGTCTGCAACCCGGCTTCGAGTCCAGACAGAACGTCGGTATCCATGCGGTCGCCGATCATCAGGGTGCTCTCGGAATGACCGCCGATTGCGCGGAGGGCGGAGCGCATCATCAACGCGTTGGGTTTCCCGACGTAGTAGGGCTCCTTGCCCGTCGCCTTGGTGATCAGTGCCGCGACCGATCCGGTGGCGGGTAGCGAACCCTCGCGCGATGGTCCGGTGGCGTCGGGATTGGTGGCGATGAACCGGGCGCCCTTTTCGACGAGTCGAATCGCCGTGGTGATCGCTTCGAACGAGTACGTGCGTGTCTCTCCGAGCACCACATAGTCGGGGCTGGAGTCGGTGAGTACGTAGCCGATGTCGTGGAGTGCTGTGGTCAGACCCGACTCTCCGACCACGTAGGCGCTACCACCTGGGCGCTGGTTGCCGAGGAAATTGGCGGTAGCGAGCGCCGATGTCCAGATCGACTTCTCGGGGATGTTCAACCCGCTGCGCTCCAGCCGTGCACGCAGGTCACGCGGGGTTCGGATGCTGTTGTTCGTCAGCACGATGAACGGGATGTCGTTCGATTGGAGCTCGGCGACGAACGCATCGGCTCCCGGAATTAGGTGATCCTCGTGGACGAGTACGCCGTCCATGTCCATGAGGTAGGTCCACTGTTGCGGTTCGTCCTGTGAGCTCACCAGACCATTGTGCGCTACAGCGTGTCTCTGTCAGCCAGCTCTCGTGAGTGCGGCCCGTCTCAGCGCCCTTTCGCGTGCGGTCATTCCGCCCCAGACACCGAACGGTTCGTTGGTGGCGAGGGCAAACTGTTGGCACTGTGCGATGACCGGGCACCGTTCACACAAGACCTTCGCCTGGTCCTCCCGCTGTCGCCGCGCACTCCGACCTTCTCCCGATGGGGAAAAGAACACGTCGGAACTTTCGCCGCGGCAGGCGGCGTCCACATGCCATTCTGTTCTTACGGATGCCATAGGCCGATGATGCCGTCTCAACAGACCGGGAAGAAGGTTTCGAATCATCGAGCGTCTAATGATGTGATGAATTTCAGGTTCGAGTATCTGGCCGTGCCGTGCGGTGGTGCTGTGGTCGGAATGGTCCTGTTCGAACCCGGATCAGAAGATCTCCCGCATCTCGGCAGTACCGCGGCTGCGGCTCTCGCTGCGGTCGTGGCGGTGTTGACGGTCGCCGTGGTCTCACGTGCCGGGACGGCGGTGGGGTCTGTGGTGGTTGGGGCTGCGCTCGTATCGGCTTCGACGCTGATCTCCGGATCGCTGTACCTGTTCGCGAGCGGACCAGGCGCTGGACTGATTCTGGGCGGACTCCTCGCGCTATGTGAGTCGAGTAGGGGTCTGCAGGCCGCACTTGCAGTTGGCGTCCTGCTCGGTTCGTTCGACCTCGTCCGCACGACGCCGCGGCGGTATGCGGACTACTTGCCGGTCGGTGACGCTCTCGGTTCGCCCACGATGTGGCTGCTCCTAGTCGCCGCCGTGGGTTTCACGTTGCTCTGTTTGCCGCTGCAGTTACGGGTCGAGGTGCGCGAGCTTCGGGCCTTGGTTGTCGGTCTCGCTCTTCCTATCCTCATGCTGGCCGTGCACTGGCTCTTCGGATTCTCGGTCGGCAACGGCATCTATCCGGGTGCCACGTGGCAGGCGACCGTCGCCTGGGCAGTCGTCGTCGCTGTGGTGGTTGGAGGAGCAGTGTGGCTACCCAGGGCGACGGGGCTGGTTCTGGTTGCCGGTCTCGCGATCGCGGCGGTCGATGCGCAACCGGTCTTCGTTGCCGACCGATGGTTGGTCGTGGTTGTTGTGTTGACCGCACTCGCCGGGTTGGTCGCGGGTTGGAGGTGGCCGAGGCCTGTCGTTGGAATCGGGCTTCTCGCCGTCGTCGCCGGTGTCGGGCTCGCGGATGAGGGCCTCGCCGCGACTGCCCTACCGGCCGTTGCGGCGTTCGCGCTCGCTTCCAGCTTGCCGACGCTGGGTGCCGTTGCAGTCCCCGCGATTCTCGCGCCGGTGTTGATCGTTGTGCCATATACAGCGGATGTGGGGTGGACGGCGTACTCAGGGCAATTCGGTTGGGAGGCTTTCGGACTGTCGCAGTCGGCGCTCGTCGTGGCCGATGTGGCAGTCTTCACGACGATCGCTGTGTGCGCCGTGGCCGCATGGGTGTTGGCGCGGCGGGTGGGTTCGGGGGCTGTTCAGAATGGTGGGTAGCGGTAGCGTTCGCGTGCTGTGACGATCGCCCGGTGTTCGAGGAATCGTTCTCTGAGGAAGATCGCTTCTTCGCGGGCTTTGGGGT
>NZ_JBMDIX010000039.1:0-63212 GCF_057808915.1 Rhodococcus sp. FG69
CGTGCAACCAGGCTCCGCCATCACCCAGGGCACCGTCCTCGCCGAACTGAAGTAGTACTAAAAGTACGCGACGTCCGGGTTAGTCTGTCTGTCATGGCAGACAACCCGGACGTTCGCATAGGTACGGCCGAGCGTGAACAGGCGCTCTCGAACCTCAGTCAGCATCTCAGCGACGGACGTCTCACTCTCCCTGAATTCGACGAGCGTAGCGCGGTGGTCGCAGCCGCGACGACGCGCGGACAACTCGATTCGGTGTTCACAGACCTTCCGACTCCCTCGCTCGCGCCTACCGACTCGCGTCCGCTCGACATCTCGAGGTCGACCGAGCCCGCCACGACCCCCGCCCAGCCCTCCGCCGACGACGGCTGGGATTGGCGCAAGGCAGTCATGGGCGCAGCTCCCATCATCGCGTTGATTCTGTTCTTCGTCGTGCCGGTGTCCAACAGCTGGCTGTTCTTCCTCCTCATCCCGCTGGCGGGCGCCCTGCTGTTCGGCGGGGACCGCTCGAAGAGGCGCGACCGCTAGCTGTGTCCACAGAAGCAAGGGTGCCGAAAGCTCTGCTGTTCGATGTCTTCGGCACAGTGGTCGATTGGCGCACGAGCATCGCTGCCCACTGCGCGGCAGCACTCCCTTCCCACACCGATTCCTACGCCTTCGCCGATCGCTGGCGCAGTCTGTATCAGCCCGCGATGGAGCAGGTGCGCTCAGGCGTCCGAGACTTCACTCGCCTCGACGACCTGCATAGGGAGAGCCTGCGAACAGTACTGTCGGAGTTCGACATCACCCTGCCCGACGAAGAAGTCAATGCCTTGAACTTCGCGTGGCATCGACTCGAGCCGTGGCCCGACTCCGTCGAGGGCATCGGGCGCTTGAAGTCCAGGTTCGTCGTCGCACCCCTGTCCAACGGCAACATCTCGCTACTCCTCGACATGGCAAAGAACGCCGGGCTGCCGTGGGATGCGATCCTCGGCGCCGAAGCCGCCCGCGCGTACAAGCCGACGCCCGAGGCCTACCTCCGCACCGCAGACATCCTCGGGCTTGCTCCGCAGGACTGCATGATGGTCGCTGCCCACAACAGCGATCTGGCTGCAGCCAGGGACTGCGGCTTCGAGACGGCGTTCGTCCGTCGCCCCCTCGAACACGGGGACGCACAGATTACCGACCTTGCCGCAGAATCGGATTGGACCTACAGCGTCGATTCGATCGCCGATCTCGCGGAAACACTAGGGTGCTGAGCGTGTCTGGGATTCTGGACGTGTCTGGGATTCTGGGCGTCTACGGACCATGCGAGGCGACGGTCGTAGCGTGATCTACGCAGCCGGTTTTCGGCGACGATGATAGCTGGGGACGGGTTTACGCTCGGGGTCAATTGAGGCCGGCGGGACGACATAGGGGTGCCCATCATCGCCGATGTCCACCGTCCAGCCATTGTTGTGGACGTCTCGATGGCAATCGCCGCACAACAGAACAAGATTGGTGAGATCCGTTGCGCCGTCGTTGCTCCAGAACACTAAGTGGTGGATATGACACCACTGCGCAGGCAGACCACATTTGACGCAGCAGCGGTCGCGGACTTTGACCGCTACGCGTTGTTCTGGCGTGGCCAGGCGCACAGCGCGACCCATGGCGAGCGGAATGCCGTGGTCGTCGAGAATGATTGGCTGGAGGTCAGCGTCACACGCGAGTAGTCGGGCAAGGCCAGCACTGATGGGTCCGGTCCAGTCGAGGTGAAAGGGCCATTCTGGATCGCCCATCGACGGGCCCGATTCCTTCGCGGCGGGTGCTGTTGCACCGCTGCTTGGACATGCACTTCCGGCGGCTGCCTTCGCCAGTAGGTCACGAAGCTTCACAGTGACGTTCACACGGGTGGGCGACGTACCGGTGCCCGATTGTCCGCGCAGATTCTTGTCGAGGATGTGGTCGAGCGCGTCAGCGTTGCGCTTGGAGGCGCTCCGGGGGTCACGTGCGCCGTCGGACGGTCGCGGGTGTGAGTGCTTCGACAAAGATGCCCGAAGCTTCTCGGCGAGGACGGCGTCCACATCCCCTCGGATGGTGGTGCGACCGTTGCTGTGCAAGAACAGATCGAGCTTGTTCAGTGCAGGATTCTCCGATACCCGGAGCGGCGGCGGATCGAGACGATCGTCGTCGACCTGATCGGGCCGACGGTCGTCGTCCTCGCGCTCGCGGGTCGGCATGTCCTGATCACGCTCCTGCTGTCTACGTTGCGCTTGCTCGCGCCTCTTCTCTTCGTAGCGTGCACGTGCGTCGTCCGCTGCGGCGTGCCCCAGCTCCTGCGCTCGCTCGCGCACTCTGTTCGAGGTGCTGACGAAGGCGGTGTCGAGTAGGTCCGTGACGGCGTCGGCGATCCGTTGCTGACTCAGCGTGGGATCGGAGGCGCGAATGTGCTTGTAGCCGTCATGGATTTCTTTGACGTGGGCTGAATGTATGTCGCCGGACGCGAGTGCGTCGATAACCGTCGGCCATGAGGTGAGCCAGTTGGCAGTGTCGAATTGACGATCGGCGTTGCCCCGTGCAACACGTGTTCCGTCAGCGAGCCAGTGCGATGGGTTGGAGCACCCGAGCTTCAGGTTGAGACCGCGGCATGAGAACTGCGCAAGCAGTGCGAATTTGTGCGCAGCCGACTTACTTTCGGCCTGGGTGATCGCCGCAATGCCGCTGATGATCTCCTGGTCGGAGAGCCCGTCGGCGCTGTGCACATCTCCCAGTTGCTCCATGGCGCAGAAGTTACAACACACCTCCGACAAAGAAATTGGTGCAATGAGGTGCTGGTCGGCAACGTCCCGGCCGACCGCACGGAGAACCTCGAGCCGATCACCGACTCTCACCGAGATACGACCGGGTCAGCACCTCGATGAGGTGTCCGCTCGGGTCGAGGAAGTAGACGCCCCGGCCGCCGTGCCCGTGATTGACACGCCCCGGCTCGGTCATCCGAGGGTCTGCCCAATGCTCGGTGTGCCAGTGGAGAAGCCGGCGGTATGCGGCGTCGAAGAGCTTGTCGTCGACTCTGAACGCGTAATGCTGACGCTGGACTTTGTCGACTTCCGGGGACGCAAATTGAATCAATGTCCCATCATCGAGTTGGACGTTCGAGAACGGCCCCCACGATTCTGCTTCCGGCAGGGCGAACAAGTCCCTGAAGAACTTCGAGCTGTCGAGGTGGTGCCTGGACACGATGATGAGGTGATCGAACGAGATGGACAACGCTGCCTCCGGGGCAGTACGACGCCTCCATGTCTGACGCAGTCCGTCATCGACACGCGACGTTGGCCCGTATCATGCCTATTCCACGGCATACCGGTCAAGAGCGAAAGTTGTGATCCACATCCGCCCATGGCGAACGCACAACGTCGTCGGGACTGCGAAGTCAATCTCGGGCTCCTCTGTTCCCCGTCGCGACGGCGATGACGGCGATGACGGCGATGACGGCGGCCCGGTGCTCGCGTCCGAGCACCGGCGAACGCCCGGGAACCAGTGTCCTTCAGCCCCAGTTCTCCGCTTTGGTCAGGCAGAACGGATGCCCGGACGGGTCGAGGAGTACGCGCCAGGTCTCCCCCGGCTGATCGGTGGGCAGTGTCGCGCCCAGTTCGACGGCCTTGCGTGCCGCGGAGTCCAGGTCTTCCACCGACAGATCGAAGTGAAACTGTTTGCTGCCGTTCGGATTAGGCCACGCCGGAGCGTGATAGTCCTCGACGCGGCCGAAGCCGAGCGCGTGAGAAGGTCCGGCGAGCATCGCGTAGTCCTTTTCGGCGTGCACGATGCTCCACCCAAGCAGGGACGACCAGAACGATGCGCTCGCTTCGGGGTCCGCACAGTCCAGCGTGATCATTTCGAGCTTGGCGACGGCAGTATCTGTCATGTTCGGTCTCCTCGAGAAGTCGTTGCGTGTCGGTCCAGCCTTCTAGAGTCGGCCCATGACGGCTAGTAAAAATCCGACAGGCTCCACATCGACGGGCGCAGGTGTTTTGCGACCCGATCAGTTGGCCCGGCATGTCGACCTCGTCAGGCTGCCGTGCGCGCCGTCGCTCACGCCCTGGGTGGAGAACTACTGGATGCTGCACTGGGATCTTCCGGCCGGGACGTCGTACTGCAGTTCGACACTTCCACATCCTGCGCACACGCTCAGCGTCGAGAAAGGCTGGGTGCGAGACGGTGTCGCCGCTCTCGGCGGACCCGTCGTCGTGACCGGCGTTCTCACCCGCCGCTTCGACGTGACTCTCGCCGCGACCGGTTGGGTCCTCGGTATCAAATTTCGCCCCGGCGGCTTCACCAGCCTGACCGGTGCCGATGCCAAGTCTCTCCGAGATGCACCGGTGTCTCCGCCATCCTCGATTCCGACAGCGACGGTCGACGCGTTGGCCCAACTCGGACCGCACCTGAGGGCCGACGCCTGTCGCGAGAGTGCAGACTCGGCGTTGGAAAACCTCAATTGGACAACCGATCCCGAATACGATGAACTACTCGGCATCGTCGCGGCCATGTTGGACGATCGCACGTTGATTCGAGTCACGCAGGTCGAGGAACACTGCAATATCCGCGCACGTCGGTTGCAACGACTATTTGCGAAATACATCGGAGCGCCACCCAAGTGGGTCCTCGCGCGGTACCGCATCCACGACGTTGTGACCGAACTGGACGACGGGTACGACGGATCGCTCGCGGACCTGGCCGCACGATACGGCTGGTTCGACCAGGCGCACTTCTCGCGCGAGTTCACCGAACTCATCGGCGTACCGCCGAGCGCCTACGGGAGGTGAGTTCGAACTCCCGCAGTTCGCCATCGACACGCGACGATGGCGCCATCATGCCTGCGGCCTGCACATCGGTCACGAACGGTAGTCGTGGTCCACACCCGTCGCCCACTGGGAACACTCGACCACAACCACGTCGTTGCGACCTCGCAGAAACTCTCGCGCACCCTTGTCGCCCGTCGACGCGGACATGACCTCTTCCCAATGCCGACGCGCCAGGACGACGGGATGACCGGGCGAACCGTCGAACACTGCTCGTGCAATGCCCGAATCGCACGCACGGGCAGCTGCCAGCACAGCCCGTACCACCTCGGATCCGACATCGGGAGTGTCGACGACGTGCAGTACCGCGAAGTCTGCGTCGCCTGCCGCCGACAGACCCGCCTTCAGGGATGCGCTCATACCCGACGCCCAGTCCAGCGCCTCGACGGCGGAGGCACCGGCAGGCATCGGCGCGTCGGCAGCACCGAGCACGACGAGTACCTTCTCGCAGCCGCCGTCCAGTAGCGCGCGCACGGCGATATCGAGCCAGTCGCCGCCATGTGCGAGGACCTTCGGGGAGCCGTACCGCCTGCCGGCACCGGCGGCCAGCACCACTCCCACTGCGTCTTCCGACACCCGGCACCCTCCGTTTGGATGTTCGTACAAGGCTTGCGGCCCGGTGGACGGTGATTATTGTGCCCTCTCGACTCGCGACAACCGACGAGATGCCGGATTCTGAGAGCACTTCTCCTGCAGCGCCGCAGGAATTCATGCCCTGCTTTGCTACCGCGAGGTGTCCACATGTCCGTCCAACCCACCAAACGTCGCCGTGTTCATCCCGTCGACGAAGTCTTGCCCGTTCCGAAGCTTGCGGCCTACGGCTTCCAGCACGTCGTCGCGTTCTATGCGGGTGCCGTCCTGGTGCCGATCATCATCGGCAGCGCCATCGGTCTTACCAACGAACAGCTGATCCACCTGATCAACGCAGATCTGTTCACATGCGGAATCGCATCGATCATCCAGTCGGTCGGCTTCTGGAAGATCGGTGTGCGGCTGCCTCTGCTGCAGGGCGTCACATTCGCAGGCGTGTCACCGGTCATCGCGATCGCAATGGCCAACGGCGGAGGCACCGAGGGGCTGCTGTACGTCTACGGGGCGGTGATAGTCGCCGGCCTCGTCACGTTCTTCATGGCTCCGTACTTCAGCAAGCTGCTGCGGTTCTTCCCGCCCGTGGTCACCGGCACTGTCATCACCATCATCGGTGTTGCACTGCTGCCCGTCGCAGTGAACGACGCAGTCACCAATCCTGCTACACACGAACAAGATCCGACCAACGGTCGATGGATGGCCTACGCCATCGGCACCCTGCTGATCATCGTGCTGATCCAGCGGTTCTTCAAAGGGTTCATGGCGACGATCGCCGTTCTTCTCGGGTTGATGATCGGCAGCGCCGTCGCATTCGTATTGGGAGACATGAGCTTCGACGGGACCGGTGAAGCGTCGTGGGTCGGCTTCACCCAGCCGTTCCTGTTCGGTGCCCCCAAGTTCAGTCTCATCGCCATCATCTCGATGATCGTGGTCATGCTCATCATTGCTGTCGAGACCACAGGCAGTGTCTACGCCACCGGAGAGATCGTCGGCAAACGCATCAAGAAGGACGATATCGCGGCTACTCTCCGCGCGGACGGTGTCGCAACGGTCATCGGTGGCACCTTCAACTCGTTCCCGTACACGGCCTTCTCGGAGAACGTCGGACTCGTTCGCCTCACCGGCATTCGGAGCCGATGGGTCGTCGCGGCGGCAGGCGGCATCATGATCTTGCTCGGACTTCTACCCAAGACCGCGGCAGTCGTCGCGTCGATTCCACCTCCCGTCCTGGGTGGCGCAGCGCTCGCACTGTTCGCGACGGTCGCCGTCGTCGGCATCCAGACGCTCTCGAAAGTCGACTTCACCGACCACCGAAACCTCATCATCGTCGCGACCAGCCTCGGTCTGGCCATGCTGGTGACGATTCAGCCGAGCGTCTCCGAAGGTGTCCCAGCGTGGTTGGAGATGCTGTTCGGAAGCGGAATCGTCCTCGGCGCCGTTACTGCGATCGTGCTGAACGTCCTGTTCTTCCACGTCGGAAGTCGTGGGCAGGCTGTGGCGGGAGGCCCAGGTAAGGGCATCACCCTCGACAAGGTCAACGCCATGACGCCGGACGAGTTCGCAGCCACCTTCGGCGGTCTCGTCCAGGGCACGCCGTGGGTGGTCGAGCGTGCGTACCAGCAGGCCCCGTTCGCCGACGCCCACAGCCTGCGCGAGGCTTTCCAGGAGTCCCTGCTGGCGGGCACGACGGAGGAGCAGCTCGAACTCATCAACAACTACCCCGACCTGGGCAGTGAAGATGCGACCGGGACGCTCAACGCGTCCGATCACACCGGTCTGTCCAACCTCGAAGAAGACGAGCACGAGAACATCGTTCAACTTGCGGCCGAGTATCGGCAGCACTTCGGCTTTCCCCTCGTGATCTGCGCGCGCGAGACCGAACGATACGATCGAGTGCTTGCCAATGGGTGGTCCAGAATCGAGAACGCGACGGCCGCGGAACGTTCGTTCGCGATGATCGAGATCGCCAAGATCGCGAACTACCGCTTCGATGACCTCGTCGCCGATGCCAACCCCATCGCAGCAGCCCGATTCGGTCGCCTCACCGAGTACAGATAGCGAGATGCGTTGTTACACGAATGGATAGGCCTGGATGGCTTGAACAGGCTCTCGGATCGACAAGCGATGCACGCATTGTTCGAGTGCTGCTCGTCGTCGATCTGGGCGCGACGCGTCGCCGGCTCCCGTCCCTACTCCACCCGAGATCAGCTTCTGGACAGAGCCGATCGGGTTCTCGCGGAGCTGTCGGAAGCGGAGGTCGACAATGCGCTCGACGGACATCCGAGGATCGGAGACAAGGCCGACAACGCGTCGTCCAAGCGCGAACAGGCAGCGGTACAGAGCGCCGACGCCGCTGTGCTCACGGCGCTGGCCGAAGCAAACCGCAAGTACGAGGCCCAGTTCGGCCACGTATACCTGGTGTGCGCTACCGGCCGGTCTGCTCCGGAGTTGCTCGCTATCCTCGAGGAGAGACTGGGGAACGACCCCGAGACCGAGCGGCGGGTACTGCGAGTGGAACTGGCAAAGATCAACAGAATTCGGCTGAACCGCATGCTGGGACCGGAAGAATGAGCGGGCTGAGCACCCACGTTCTCGACGCGGTCAGCGGCCAGCCTGCCGTCGGTATTCGAGTTGCGCTTTTCAGTGGGACCAACAGTGAGATCTCGACCGCAGCCACCGATGGAGACGGACGGGTTGCCGAGTTGCTGTCTGGACCGATCGACTCCGGCACGTACCGACTTTCGTTCGACACCGGACAGTACTTCGAGCAACTCGGCACGCCGACGTTCTATCCGGAGGTGACGATCTCGTTCACCGTCACCGACCCGCTGGCGCACTACCACGTTCCATTGCTGTTGTCTCCGTTCGCCTATTCGACCTATCGCGGGAGTTGACATGACCGACCTGAACGGCAAGATCGTCCTCGGCGCCAATCAGTACGGCAAGGCCGAGAATCGCGTCGTGCGCATCTACCGAGACACCCCTCGACACGAGATCCACGACATCAACGTCTCCAGCGCCCTACGCGGAGACTTCTCCCCCGCACACCTCGTCGGCGATCAGTCGAACGTGCTCCCAACCGACACCCAGAAGCAGACCGCCTACACCTATGCCAAGGCGAAGGGTGTGCTGCACATTGAGAGCTACGGTCTCGATCTCGCTCGCCACTACGTCGACGACGTCGAACCCGTCGAGGGGGCGCGTATCGAGCTGGAGGAGTACGCGTGGCAACGAGTCGTGATCGACGGCGCCGAGCACAACCACACCTGGACGCGAAAGGGTGAAGAGATCAGAACCTCCGCCGTGACCGTCGAGGGCAAGAGCGAGAATCAGCGCACCTGGGTGATCAGCGGCTTCAAGGAGTTGATCATTCTCAAGTCCACAGGCTCCGAGTTCGCGGGCTTCCTCGCAGACGAACTGACAGTGCTCGAACCGACCCACGACCGAGTGATGGCCACGTCGCTGACCGCACAATGGCGGTACACGCGTACCGATGTGGACTGGGACGCGGTGTACGCCGGGGTCAAAGCAGCGATGGTCGAACGGTTCGCCAACCTGCAATCGCTCGCCCTGCAGCAGACGCTGTACGCAATGGGCCAAGCCGTGCTCGAGAAGTACCCGTTCATCGCGGAGATCCGCATGTCCGCGCCGAACAAGCACCACTTCCTCTACGACATCGGCCGTTTCGGCGTCGAGAACAACAACGAGGTCTTCAACGCCGACGACCGTCCGTACGGCCTCATCCAGGCCACCGTTGAACGCGAGGACGCTCCCGACGGCGGATCTGCTTGGCGCACGTACTCGGTAGTCGGGTAGGCGCTCCGCGCCAGTAGTCGGGTAGGCGCTCCGCGCCAGTAGCACGAATAAGTGCATCCCAATGCACTTATTCGTGCCACTGGGGCCGGGGCCCTACTGCAGAACCTGCTCCGCCCACTCGACCAACGGCGCCATGTTCCGCCACGCATCTCGAATACGGACCGCAGCGTCGGGAGTCTCCAGCCACGGGGGTGAACCGAAGTGCTTGCTGACCGTAAGCGTCTTGTGCCGGAGCAGGTCTATCCGCGGATGGTCCGCCTCGTAGCCCCGAGGCTTCGTCTTCAGCTGGTCTCCGCCGATGTCGAACCCTGACTTCCGCATGGCGGCCACGATGCCCTCGAGCTCCGCTCCGCGGACCTCGGTGTCGACGGCTTCGCGGAATCTGGCGATCCCCTCGGTGGTCGCGCCGTAGAACCCGCCAGCGACGAACAACCCTGCCGGGTCGATCTGCATGTAGTACCCCAAGCTCGGTCCCCTCGCGACGAACGCGCCCTGATGCGCCTTGTACGGCGTCTTGTCCTTGGAGAATCGGACGTCGCGGTACGGCCGAAACAGCTTGGCCGGGCCGAATTCCGGCTCCAACGCGGCCGCGAGTGCCGTCATCGGAATTTTCACAGATCGGTCGTAGACATCCTTGTGAGCGTTCCACCAGACTTTGCTGTTGTCAGCTTCGAGGTCCTCGTAGAAATCGAGCGCAGCAAACGGGATTCCGGTGAAAGCCATACGGGCGATTCTAGGTGGCGGGCGTACCCACCGACTCGAGCGCCAGAAACACATCGAGCCGGTCGGTCGTCGACCCGAGATCGCGCCCCAGCAACTCCTCGACTCGCTTGATCCGGTACCGGACCGTGTTCAGGTGCACGTGCAACACTTCGGCAGTCCGGTTCCACGACCCACCTTGCGCGAGAAACTCACGCAGGGTCTCCAGCAGCCCGGAATCTCCGTCGTACTCCAGCACCGGCCCCAGTACTCGCACCGCATATTCACGTCGGACCCGGTCGGGAAGTATCGACACCAGAGACAACGCCGAGTCCAAGTCACCTGCAGCAACGACCGCCACTTGCCGCTCACTGGCTCGGGCGACGTCCGCAGCGTGCCGCGCAGCATGGATCGCTCCTTCGAGGGCGGCTCCGGTCACCTCGGAGCTGACTCCGACGACCAGTCTGGCGCGGCCGATACCAGGAGCCAGTCTTCGCAAACGCGTCCGTAGAACAGGCACAATGTCGAGGCCCTTCGTCGCGACGATTCCGACGATGTCTCCTTTGGTTCCGCCTCCGACACATCGCCCGCCGAAGGACGTGAGAGTGTCCGACAGAACTGTCCTGAGCAATTCGTTCATGTCGCCTCGACCGACGAACGCCGCGCTGATCACCACCAGCGGCCGATCCGGATCCACTCCGGCTTGCCGAATACGGACGAGAGTTTCGGCCTTGGACCAATCCTCTTCGAGCAACCGCACCGCCTGATCGGCGATTTCGCGACGCACCAGGCGACCTTCTTCCCGACGGGCCCGATCGAGTGCCGCGATCGACGCGAGCTGACCGAACGCATCGGCGATGGGCGGACTGAATTCCTCGAAGTTGCCCGCAGCTGCGATGAACCAGCGCATCGCGCGCGACGACAGCGACGCCCCGACAGCGAAGATGCTGTATTCACGACCGCCGTCGAGGCTCACGGTGGCAGGCAGGCGAAGGGCTGACAATGCGCGATGGGTGAGCGCATCGACATCGGCGTCGGTGAACGGTGTGGCCTCGATGACCAAACGACGGCCCGTCGCGGTGAAGATCAAGCACTGCATCCCTGTTTCGCGGGTGGTGTGCAGCGCCAGCTCGTCGAGAGCTCGGCCCTCTGCCACCGCCGTCAACAGATGCCGCTGACGCATCAACGAGGAATTGAGTGCGGCGATTCGGTCGCCCGCGACACGTCCGACCAAGAACTCCGTGAGATCGCCGAAGGACACCGATTCGGGTACCGCCAGGAGCGGGAGGCCGTGACGCTCGCACGCGTCGACGAGATCGTCGGGTATGTGGCCGAGCAATCCCTCGCCGGCAGCCAATGCCGTAGCGCCCGAGCCGAACACCGCGGCGACGAAGCTCTCGGAATCGCCGGGCTCGCGCCGCCAGACGAGCCCCGTGATGACGAGTTCGCCGCCGGCAATGTAGCGAGACGGATCGGGAAGGTCCGTGGTGAACGTCCACCGCACTGTCCGGTCGAGCGCGTCCAGGTCGGTGGTGAGCAGTCTGATGCCGAACTCCGGCACGTCGAGCAAGTCCTTGACCTGCACGTATCCCCCCTCGCCTGCCCCTTGTTTGTACGAACGGACAATAGCGAGGACGTGTTTCGGCTGCGTTTCCGTCGTATCGCATCAGTACTCCTCCCGCGTAACAGTTGTTTACTAGGGTTGACGACGACTTGCATGTGAAGGTGGTGACGCGTGGACCTGGGGACTATCGAGGACGTCGTGATTCCCGACGGCAGGTCGGGGCTTCCCCCTGGCCACATCGACACCGCCGTCATGGCGGGCGGGACCTGGTTGATGTCGGAAAAACAGGACCATCTACGACGCCTGGTCGACATCACCGCGCTCGGTTGGGATCCGATCACGGTGGGAGACGGCCTCGACATCGCGGCGACGTGCACCATCGAACAACTAGCCCGAGCACGCTTCGACCGTGATTGGCCTGCAACCGTTCTCTTCGAGCAGTGTGCAACGGCCCTGCTCGCGTCGTTCAAGATCTGGAAGGTTGCGACGGTCGGTGGGAACATCTGCTTGTCACTGCCTGCGGGCGCGATGATCTCGATGGCTACCGCGCTCGACGGCGTCGCGTTCGTCTGGTCTTCCGACGGCGCCGACTACCGCATCCCCGTCGTGGACCTGGTGACCGGTCCGCACGAGAACGCTCTGCGAATCGGTGACGTCGTGCGCAGTATCGAGTTGCCCGAGCGGGCACTGTCCGCGCGCACCGCGTTTCGAAAAACGGCTCTGTCACCGCTCGGTCGGTCTGCAGCGGTCGTCATCGGGCGCATGGATCTCGACGGTCGATTCGTACTCTCGGTGACGGCGGCGACCACCCGCCCCTACGTCTTCCGATTCCCGACGCCTCCGCGGCCTGCCGAGCTGGTTTCCACTCTGGCAGAGGGCATTCCGGGCGCAGCCTGGTACGACGATCCACACGGCGCACCGGATTGGCGCAGGCACATCAGTCTGCGGTCGGCCCAGGAGATACTCGAGGAGTTGACGTGAAGGTCGGCATCAACGGAAGACCCACCGAATGTTCCCCTCGACCGGGACAGTGCCTGCGCACGATGCTGCGTGACCATGCGCACTTCGAGGTCAAGAAGGGATGCGACGCCGGCGACTGTGGTGCGTGCTCGGTGCTCGTCGATGGACAACCGGTGCACTCGTGCATTTTTCCGGCGTTCCGCGCGGCAGGTCGAGAGGTTGTCACGGTAGCGGGACTCGGCACGCCCGAGGATCTGCACCCCCTTCAGCGACGGTTCGTCGAGGCCGGTGGATTCCAATGTGGCTTCTGTACAGCAGGCATGGTGGTGACTGCGTCGACGCTGGACGCAGGCGACATGAACGAGCTGCCGGAACGTTTGAAGGGGAACCTGTGTCGCTGCACGGGATACCGGTCGATCGAGGACGCTCTGCGCGGGGTGGTGAACACCGAGAAGCCCACCGAAGGTCCGTCGTCGGGTCGGTCGCTGTCGGCACCGGCGGCTACGAGAATCGTCACCGGCACCGAACCGTACACGCTGGACTACACCCCCACGGGGCTACTCCATGCGAGCGTGCTGCAGAGTCCGCACGCGCACGCACGCGTCGTGCGAGTCGACACTTCTGCCGCCGAGGCAATGCCCGGCGTCAGACTCGTCCTCACCTCGGCCGACAGTCCCGATCGCGTGTATTCGACGGCTCGGCACGATCAACGCACGGACGATCCTGACGACACTCGCCTCATCGACACCGTGATGCGCTTCAAGGGCCAGCGGGTGGCCGTCGTTGTCGGCGACACACTGGCTGCGGCCGAAGCGGGGTGCCGAGCGATAGTCGTGGAGTACGAACCCTTGCCCGCGGTGTTCGATCCCGCCGAGGCGTCGTTGCCGGGGGCGCCGTTGGTGCACGGCGACAAGGGACCCGAGTCGAGGATCGGTGACCCCTCACGCAATCTCGTCGCCGAACTGCACGGAGGTACCGGGGATGTCGATTCCGCTGTCGCGGCCGCCGACGCAGTAGTGACCGGTCGTTACCGAACACAGCGGATACAGCACGTGCACCTCGAAACGCACGGCACCATCGGGTGGATCGACGACGAGGGTCGACTGACGTTGCGTACCAGCACCCAGGTTCCGTTCCTCGTGCGCGACGAAATCTGCGAAATATTCGGGCTCGGCCAGGACAAGGTACGTGTGTTCACAGCTCGGGTCGGCGGTGGATTCGGCGGCAAGCAGGAACTGCTGACCGAGGACGTCGTTGCGCTTGCGGTATTGAAGACAGGATCCCCGGTCCAGTTCGAGTTCACCCGCACGGACGAATTCACCGTCTCACCGTGCAGGCACCCGTTCCAGATCGACGTGACTGCCGCCGCGACCGCCGACGGTAGGTTGACCGCCCTCGCCATCGACGTCGTCACCGACGCCGGTGCGTACGGTAATCACAGTCCCGGGGTGATGTTTCACGGGTGCAGCGAGTCGGTGGCGCTCTACCGCTGCGCGAACAAGCGGGTCGATGCCAGGTCCGTGTACACCAACAACATTCCCTCCGGCGCCTTTCGCGGGTACGGACTGGGCCAGGTGATTTTTGCCGTCGAGTCCGCCCTGGACGATCTTGCCCGCGACCTGGACATCGACCCGTTCGAGTTCCGCAGACGCAACGTCGTCGTGCCAGGCGACCCGATTGTCGCCGCGCACGTCGAGGGCGATGATCTGATTTTCGGTAGCTACGGCCTCGACCAGTGCCTGGATCTCACGGAACGTGCTCTGCGATCGGGTGACGGTGCCGGCGCACCCGACGGGTGGAAGGTCGGCGAAGGAATGGCCGTGGCCATGATCGCGACGATCCCCCCGCGTGGCCACGTCGCGGAGGCGTCGATTGCGTTGCTGAGCGATGGCTGCTACGAGATTCGTGTCGGCACAGCAGAGTTCGGGAACGGGACGACGACGGTGCACACTCAGATCGCGGCGACGGAACTGCGCACATCGCCGGAGCGCATCGTTGTCCGTCAATCGGACACAGACGCCACCACATACGACACCGGCGCGTTCGGATCGGCAGGCACCGTGGTGGCAGGGAAGGCGTTGTACGCAGCAGCGCAATCGATGTCCGGCCGCATTCGAGACCTCGCTGCCTCCGCCTCCGGGTGTGCGGCGCAGTCCTGCGAACTCGGCCCCGAGGGCGTCCAGTGCGGCGAACGGTTCGTTTCCTTGCCGGAGATCCTGGCCGCCTCCGGCGGAACTCTCGTCACCGTGGGCGACAGTGGCGGCGTTCCGCGGTCGTTGGCCTTCAACGTGCAGGCGTTCCGCGTTGCCGTCGAAGAGTCGACCGGCACAGTGCGTATCCTGCAATCCGTTCAGAGTGCCGACGCCGGAACCATCATGAATCCGCAGCAGTGCCGCGGGCAGATCGAGGGTGGGGTCGCCCAAGGCATCGGATCTGCACTGTACGAGGAGATCAAGACGGACGGAGCCGGCACGGTCGTCACCGATTCCATTCGTAGCTATCACGTTCCGCAGTTCGCGGACATACCGCGCACCGAAGTCTTCTTCGCCGACACCTACGATCAGCTCGGTCCGTTCGGCGCGAAATCGATGAGCGAATCGCCGTACAACCCGGTCGCCCCGGCGCTGGCGAATGCGATCAAGGACGCCGTCGGCTCACGTCTCTACGAGTTGCCCTTGTCCTCGGAACGGGTATGGAGATCATTGGACGGCTGAATCCTCGGAGCCAGTTCGGTGGGGACCCGCCAGTTCTTCGTCAACCTCCAGTAGAGGTACGCGATCAACCCGAGCGGAATCGGTAGGAACCACGTTGCGAACCTGAACAGCAGAACGGCAGCAACGAGTTCCGCCTGCGCGCTCGCGGCCAGTCCGGCACCGAGCACCGCGATGAGCGCGGCCTCCGCCACGCCGAGCCCACCAGGAGTCGGTGCGACGAACGCAGCGAGCCACATCGCGCCGAATGCGATGACGATACGATCCCAGCCGATCTCGTCGTGGCCCAGTCCCGACATCCGAACTGCGACGCCGAGCACCAGCGCTCCGAGTAGCTGAGACAGCAACATGGTCGCCGTCAGCGCACGCCAGCACGTGCGCACTCGGCCGAGAAGGTCGACGCGAAAATCGGCGATGACCTGTTCCATGTCTCGAGGTCCGATCCTGGTGAACCGCCTGGCCAGTGCGTTACGGAATCGCGTGAGCACCCGGCCGATTCGGCGCGCGAATCCGTCGTTGGTGATGATCAACGCGATCATCAGACAGACGGCCGACACGACGACACATGCCCCTACCGCGATCAGTACCGTGGAGCCGGTCACGGAACCGAACGTCACGAGCACGACCAGTGCGATGGACATCAGCACGTACCGCGACAGGTTGGTCCAGATACCGATCGCGATGATCGACGTCGTACTGTCGGACAGTCCGAATCCCCAGGACCGGTACATCGCGAAGGTCAAACCTGTTGCGACGGTCCCGCCTTCGGGGACGGTGTTGGCGAGTGCAAGCGATGCTGTGCGGGCCACGCCGGCTTGGCGCATGGACAATCCGGGAAGTGTGTAGACCATCGGCCGAAACATCGACGCGAGATACACGAGCCCTAGTCCCGACACGATCAGTACCTGAGCGAGCGAGATGGAGTCGATGGCATTCGACACCTCGTCAGAGCTGCCCACAGTGCGGTAGAGGAGCCACATGACGAGCCCGACCACGCCGTAGGAAAGAACGGCGGACAGTACCTTCCGGACTCCGGACCGGGTCATCGGTCGTAGAAGGTCTGCAGAATGATGGTGCTGCGAGTCCGCACGTTCGCGGTAGCGCGAATTTCCTGCAGGAGATGTTCGAGGCCGCGTGGGGATTCCACTCGAACGAGTAGAACGTAGCTCTCTTCGCCGGCTACGGAGTGGCACGATTCGATGGCGCTGATGTGCCGAAGCCGGGCCGGTGCGTCGTCGGGTTGCGCCGGATCGATCGGAGTGATGGCGACGAACGCCGACAACGGTCGCCCTAGTGCTTCTGAATCGACCTGCGCGGTGTACCCGCGGATGACGCGTCTGGACTCGAGTCGGCGCACTCGCGACTGCACGGCCGACACGGACAGACTTGCCTTCTCGGCGAGGGTTGCCAGGGTGGCACGCCCGTCCGCGACGAGTTCGTCGATGATCAACCGGTCGATCCGGTCGAGGTTTTCGCTCACCTGCGCAATGTAGCTCAGACAGGTAACTTTCGGCCTATCGGACCGCAGACAAATCATTTTTCAAGAGAGATAGTTTGTTTTCGATCATGATACGAACAGAGGGGGCAGAACGAAGACCATCACCGTCGACCAGGCAACATGCGTCAAGATCGGCGCAAGTATGCCGCCCGACGCGCGCCTCTGCAGTGCCAGGACGAACCCGAGGGTGATGGCTGCGAACGCCAGCATCGGATTGCCACTCGCCAATGTGACGACGGTGTAGACGATCGTCGAGATGAGCACCGGCTTCTTACGACCGATGGCCGCGAACAACGCTCCTCGGAAGAAGATCTCTTCGGCAACACCGTTGAGGAGAGTGATGAACACGATCAGTGCGAGCGGCCCGAACCGGGCGTGTGCCAGGACGTTTTCGGTGAAGTCGGCGAGTGGGGGAATCTGGCGCACGACCAGCGCGCCTGCGACGAATACCGCGCCCGCAGCGAGACCGATCAGAATCGGCGTGACGATCGGACGTCGCATCGATCCTTTGAAGGTGATTCGCCCCAGGTGCAGCGGGCCGGAGGCGAAGCCGCCGATGATCCATGCCGCCGCCAGACCGATGGTCAGGGGGTAGAACGCGCTGTCGCCGGGGCTGACGGACAGCGACACCCCCAGCAGCGTCGCCCCGACGACAAGTGTGACGACTACTACGATCCGTCGACGGAGGAACGCCCTGTCGGTTTCTTCGTGGTTTCGATCCACCTTCTCCACGAGAGCGGATCGGACGACGTCTCTGACGCTCGTCTGCCAGGACGCCATCACACCTCCGTTGTCTTGTCATCCAGCTGTGACGGTTCTTGGGGTTTGTCGTCGTGCAGCACGCGTCGTATCACCGATCGTGCGCGGTCCGAAACCCCGTCGACGACGTCCAGGTTGGTGCGGACCACAGCGGCCACCGGCCAGGAATACAGAAGCTTGGTCGCGCCGAGCGACTCCAACAGGCTCCATGTCTGTCCCGACGAGGCTGCCACCCCGTACCTGCGGATGCCGAGTTCGTCACCGCCGCTCCATGCGGCATCGGTCACCGCCAGTCGCAACGGGTCCTTGAGCGCACGCACCCCGGGCGGTGTGCCGACCGTGCCCTGCACACTTCGGTGCATAGCGCTCTCCACGGTGGTCCGGCCGCCTGCAGGTTCACCCGCCAGCTCGACGATACGGTCCTCGCCGGTGGTCATCGTGTTGTGCAGCGAATCGACCAGGTCCTCCGCCAGCGCGTCCGGTAGCGGGATGATCTTGCCGATCACCCGACCGGCGAGCGAGGTGGGGACACCCGGCATCGATACCCCGACCCGCGTCAAGCCAGCAGCGTCGACGTAGGCGAACAGCAGGTCCCGGTAAGGAACGACGTCGGGGCCGCCGATGTCGTACGCACCTGCAGGCACGGTCGATCGCGAAGCCAGCAGGTAGAACAGCACATCGTCGACCGCAATGGGCTGAACGGGGTGGCTCAACCACGCAGGCAACGGCAGGACGAGAAGCCTGTCCGCGAGGTAGCGGAGCATTTCGTACGACGTGGAGCCCGCGCCCAGCACTATCGCCGCCTTCAACCAGACGAGCTCGACGCCGTCCACGCTCAGCGCCGTTCCGACGTCTGCTCGGCTCGCAAGATGCTCGGAGAGCTGCTCGTCGTCGGGAACGAAGCCTCCCAGGTAGACGATTCTCTTCACACCTGCGGCAGCCGCAGCGGCGGCGAACTGCTGCGCCGAACTTTTGTCCTGAGCCCGATAGTCCGACTGCCCGATCGCGTGCACCAAGTAGTACGCGACATCGATCTGCCCAGCGGAGGCGAACCCGTCTTTCAGCGAACCTTCGTCACTCGCATCGAGTTGGCACGGCTGCACGTCGTCCCACCAGTCGAACACGCTCAGGCCGGCGGGATTCCTCGACGCTGCGACAACCGTGTCACCGTCGTCGAGCAATGCTGCGACCAACCGCGACCCGATGTACCCACTGGCACCGGTGACGAGAACTCTCATGCCTCGAGGCTAACCGCATCCGCGCGGTGCCGCCGACGACGAGGGGGCCCTGTGGCATTGTTCGTGTCATGGCACTCGAGCGTGCGGGCGTGCGGCTTCCCGATCTCAACAGCGGTTTCACCGTCGTGAAGATAGGACTCGACATTGTCCGATCGAGTGCCCGGTGGTCCATCGACACTGCTGTTTTCGCGTTCGAACTGCCAAGTCGGGTCGAAGCGCTGCTCGACGATGTGTCCGCGCTTCTGGTGCGCGTCAACACTGTCGTCGACGCCGCCAACACGGTCGTCGCCGAGGTCGCCACGACGACGCGGTCCGCGGAGGACGTCGTGGATTCGGCATCCAAAGCCTCGGTCACCGCGCTCGGCTTGGTCGAACTGTTCGATCCCATCGCACAACGATCCGCGCCGATGGCGAAGAAGTTCGTCGAGAACCTGGACGAGGACGAGATAGATGCGGCGATCGCGATGGTCGATCAGTTGCCTGGGCTCGTCGCACACATGGAGGCGGTCATCCCTATCCTGGCCACGTTGGATACCGTCGCCCCCGAGATCCACGAATTGCTCGGCGTCACAAAGGATGTACGACGGGCTGTCATCGGGATCCCGGGGTTCAAATTCTTCCGTAACCGCGGCCAGGACAAGTTGGACGACGAAGACATCCAAGACTGACTCGCTCACTTCACGAACGCGAACTCGTCTCCTGCGTGGTACCTGGCAAGGGTCTCCGAGATCGAGCGCCTCGACGGCGGGTGAAAGGCGAAGGCCTGCAAGGCGGCTGCGAGATATCCCACTTCAGGTGACTTGATGAAGGCGATACCACCCAGCGACTCCATCGCCGCAGAGCTGGCCCGTATCAGTGCATCGCGAATGGCGATGCGGCAGAACAACAGCCGAGCCGAGATGTCCTGACCACGTTCACCATCGTCGACAGCCCGCGCAACGCTCTCGATGGCAGCCATACTGTTCTCGATCTCCGCCGCTGCTCGCGTGTAACCCTCGTAGTCACCCTTGTCGGCCGCCAGCATCTTTTCCAACAGAATCGTCGCACCGCCGAGGTAGTTCGCGCTGATCAGCATGCCGAACCAGAGGTATCCGGTCATTTCGTGCACACCGTCAGGGTCGTCGTCACTGTTCAGCAACACGAGGTCGGCCGGAACCTCGACGTCGCGCAGATTCACCACGTCGCTCTGCGATGCCGCGAGAAATGGCGTTTCCCAGAACTTTTCGACCGTCAGTCCGTCGAGAGCAGCGGGTATCAGTGCAACTGCGCGTTCGCCGTCCTTCGCTCCGACACCCTCCACCTCGACGCTGGCGGTCAACAAGTCCATGGAACCGGACAGGCTGCACGGCTTCTTGCTTCCGTTGACCACGTATACGTCGCCGACTCGCTTGGCTTTCATTGTCGGGACGAACACGCTTCCACCCGGCGTTCCCTCCGAGAACCCGGATGCGATGACGGCATGTTGGCCCACCAACCCCTTCACGAGTGCCCGGTCGTCCTCCGAAGCCCCGCGCGCGAACTCGATGAGCGAGGCGATCGACAGATGGTGCATCGTCGTCGCGGCCCCCAGCGACGGCGACCGCGACCCGATGGCGCGCTGTGCGCGCACGGCTTCCAGGGCAGTAGCGCCTCTACCACCGAGTTCTTTCGGCACTATCAGCGATGTGCCCCCGAACTCCTTGAATTTGGCGATCGCGTCGCTTCCCCTGCTTTCGAGGTCCATCAACGGCGTTCGGTCCAAATAGTCCAACAAGCCTGGGATGTAGTTTTCCAGCATTTCGCGTTCTCGAACCATCAATGCAGTCATGACTCTCCTGGTGAAATCAAATGGGCATGGCAAACAAAGGTGAATCGAATTCGCAACCAAAACAGCCGTACCCATGCACCGAGCAGGCAAAACATTCAAATGGGAGTAAAGCCCTCGGGGGATCGAAAGAGGAACTAAGTTTGTTTTTCGCTGCCCGAAAGCGGGTACCTGGAGAAATAGATGAACATGCACTCGACCAATCCAATTCTGCGGCGGTGTCGAATCACTCCTCGAATTCGCGACCATCGATTCACAGCTGGATCCTTCACCACATCCCACACGATGCGTCAGGAGAACTTTCGACGATGACTGCCAACCGTTTGATAAAACGACTCGACGGAGACGAAAGAGTCGAGCTGCTGCGCGCTGTGCGCGAGAGCGATGTGTCGCCCTACTTCCGCGTCATGGAGTCCGCGACCGCACCGATCGTGCAGGTCGAAGGCAAGGACAGGATCATGTTGGGCTCGAACAACTATCTCGGGCTTGCCGATCATCCCGACATCACCCAGGGCGCCCAGGATGCACTCGATACGTTCGGATCCGCGATCACCGGCAGTCGCCTGCTCAACGGCACCATGGACATCCATCTCGAACTCGAGAACGAGATCCGTGAATGGCACGGCACCGAAGATGCCATGGTATTCACCACCGGCTATCAGACGAACCTCGGAACCATCGCTGCGATCGTCGGCAAGGGTGATGTCATCGTCGTCGATTCGGCGGCCCACGCATCGATTCGCGACGGTAGCGCCCTGTCAGGCGCCACGATCCGCAAGTTCGCGCACAACGACATGGAGGACCTGGAGACGCAGCTACAGGCCCCTGTGGTCGACGACGGCGCTGTGCTGGTCATCGTGGACGGTCTCTATTCCATGGAGGGCGACCTGGCTCCGCTGGACAAGGTGACCGCGCTCTGCACCAAGTACGGCGCCGCCCTGATGGTCGACGAGGCGCACAGCGTCGGAATCTACGGTGAGCAGCTCACCGGCGCAGCCGAATTGTTCGGAACCACCGGCGGCACCGACATACGAATGGCGTCGTTGTCCAAGAGTCCGAGCTCCACCGGTGGATTCATCGCCGGATCGCACGATCTGCTCGACAACTTGCGGATCCACGCTCGCGCATTTCTGTTCACCACGTCCGGGGTACCGGCAGCGGTCGGCGCCTCGCTCGCCTCGATCAAATTGATCAGGAGCGAGGAAGGCAGACAACGGGCACGCCGCGTACTCGACAACGCCGAGGCGCTCCGTGGCGGTTTGGCAGCGGAAGGGCTCGACATCGGAGCTCGCTCCCCCATCCCTGGCGGCGACACAGCGTCGCCGATCGTTTCCCTGCACATCGGCGACGATCTGGTCGCAATGAACCTGTGGCGCAGTCTGTTCGACAAAGGAATCTTCACCTCTGCCGCGCTGCACCCGGCCGTCCCACGCAACGGTGCACTCCTACGCCTGTGCGTCATGGCGTCGCACACCGACCAGCAGATCCGGACCGCGGTAGAGACGATCGCCGAGACCGTCGCCGAGCTGCCGTCGTGACCTTGCGCATCGCGGTCACCGGCGCGACGAGCGATTTCGCGAAGGTGATCCTGCCTGCGCTGCTCGACGACGACGATGTGGATTCGGTCCTCGGCATAGCCCGACGGCCACTCGATCGCACACATCCGAAGTTGCGCTCCGTCCGCGCTGACATCCGTTCCGCCGATCTGGAGAACATCCTCCGCGGATACGATGTCGTACTTCATCTGGCGTTCGTCGTCGAGGAACTGAAGGACAAGTCCGAAACGCACGACATCAACCAACGTGGGTCACGCAATGTTCTCGACTCCGCGTACCGCGCCGGGGTGAGCCGCTTCGTCATCGCGTCCAGCATCAATGCGTACGGAGCGGAGATCCACGACGATCCCATCGACGAAACCCACTACCCCGCAGGCGATCCAGACCGCTACTACTTCCACGACAAGGCCGAAGTGGAGCACTACGCGGAGTGGTGGCTACGCCGACATCCAGGCGAGATGGCGGTGTCAATGCTGCGCCCCACCTACGTGATCGGACCTGATTTCTCCAACGACGGCATCGATCAATTCACTGGCAAGATCGCCGCATTCCCACAGGCGGACAAAGCGGCGTACCAGTTTTTGCATCAGCGCGATCTCGCCGACGCCTTTCACCGGGCCGCCAAGCAGGATTTGGTCGGACCCTACAACGTCGGCCCCCGCGACTGGACCGGGGTGCGCGAACTGGCGAAGATGCAGGGACAGTGGTTGTTCGACGTTCCCGAGAAACCCGCAATCAGGGCTGCCGACATAGCATTTCGTTTCGGCCTCACGCCGTTCTCCGGGCAGTGGGTGACTGCGGGCGAGCCGAAGGTCGACTCGACTTCGCTGCACGAGGCAACCGGATGGACTGCGACGCTGACTTCACGCGAATGCGCGGCGATCATGGTATTGCTGCAGGGTCGGCCGATCTTCGGCGGACAGTACGCGTTGACCTCGCACGACGCCTGCGAGGCGGCGCTGGAGCCCGCCTCGAAGTACGTCGGAATGGTTGCCGGCGAACATGCTCAGCTGCCGACCCCGACCGGACGGGTCCATATCGAAGTCCACCGAGGATCCGGCGTCGCTTCAGTGGTGATACCGGTCCGGCCCGGTCTACACGCTCGCTACCTCAGCCCGGTTGCCCTGGAACTCAGCAAAGCAGGTATCGACTGCGTCCTGCTCGACCTGCCTGGACACGGCCTCAGCACCGGCCCGCGCGGATACGTCACGCAGCCGGACCTCGATGCCGCGATCGCCGAGGCGATCGACTACGCGTACTCCGAGTTCGACGGTCCTGTCACCGTCGTCGACGTCGGCGAACCACGAGTTCCGCCCCGCCGAGTCGATGTGCTGCGCGGGTGGTCGAGACATCGACCGATCAACGCCGCAGACGGTCTTCTCCCCCGACGTGTACGTGCGAGAACGTCGCCTGGTTCGATCGCCACGGTTGCCACCGCTGCGGAGGTCGTCGATCTCGTCGTCCGGGCGGGCGTCGCCGGCCGGGTCGGAGATGTACGTAGCTAGCACCGTTTTTCCCGACCTGGCACCCCTTATCACCACGTGAACACGTGTGCTCACTCGGCAAAAAGGGTGCCAGGTTGCCCAGGTAACCGTTCGTAGGCCCGGTTCGGATCAGCTTTCGGCTTGGCCGTATTCGGCCACGAGACGATCGAATTCGGCGCGATCGACCAGCTGGGGCTCGCCGATAGCCAACGCTTGCGCGTACTTGCTCGCCAGGTGGTAGTCCCGACCGAGCGGTCCGCGTTCGCCATCGTCGTTCTGAATGCTGGCTCCGGGTGGGACCTCGTTCTGAAGACCGTTGGTCTGCCTGCCGAGCCGAGCATCGAGCTGTGCGGAAATCTTCTGCATGATGTCTTGGTCTTCGGTCATCTCTGTGCCGTACCCGATCGCCACAGGTTTCACACGTCAACGGTGCTCGTGGTTGTTTGTCGGTACCTCGGGGCATAGTGGTCGGGTGGCCAGAAAACGCGCGTCCGAGCAGCAGAACGGCACTGGCCTGTCCAAGTTCTCTCCCGCTACTCAGGAGTGGTTCAGCGGCGCGTTCCACAGTCCCACGTCCGCCCAGGTCGGCGCGTGGGATGCGATCTCCAGCGGCCGCCACACGCTGGTCGTCGCGCCGACCGGATCGGGCAAGACGCTGTCCGCGTTCCTGTGGTCGATCGATCAGTTGGCCAGCCGGAAACCGGCTGAAGAACGCAAGACGAAGGTTCTGTACATCTCGCCGCTCAAGGCGCTGGCCGTAGACGTCGAGCGGAATCTACGCGCCCCGTTGGTCGGCATCACGCAGACCGCCAAACGGCTCGGCCTCGAGCCACCCGACATCTCGGTCGGCGTCCGGTCAGGAGACACGAGTCCCGCCGACCGCCGTTCGATGATCAAGACGCCGCCGGACATCCTGATCACCACGCCCGAGTCGCTCTTCCTGATGCTCACCTCCGCGGCGCGTGAGTCCCTCACCCTCGTCGACACCGTCATCGTCGACGAAGTACACGCTGTCGCCGGAACCAAGCGTGGCTCGCACCTGGCGTTGTCGTTGGAACGTCTCGATCTGATGCTGGCGAAGCCCGCGCAACGGATAGGGCTGTCGGCGACGGTTCGCCCCCACGAAGAGGTGGGGCGATTCCTGACCGGAGTGGCCCCCATCGAGATCGTGGCGCCCCCGGCGCCCAAGACGTTCGACCTCTCCGTGCAGGTGCCCGTCGAAGACATGACCGAACTCGGTGTCAAGGAATCGCCCGACGGCGATGCCACGGCCGCGCCGCAGCAGGGTTCCATCTGGCCTCACGTCGAGGAGAAGATCGTCGACCTGATTCTCGAGCACAAGTCGTGCATCGTGTTCGCCAACTCGAGGCGTCTCGCCGAGCGGTTGACTGCACGCCTCAACGAGGTGTACTCCGAGCGACTCGGCGAGGGAGTCGACACTGTCCACGGCCCGCCGTCCCAACTCGGCGGTTCGAGCGAGGTGGGGCACGGCGCCGATCCATTGCTCGCCCGCGCCCACCACGGCAGCGTCAGCAAGGACCAGCGCGCCCTCATCGAAGACGACCTCAAGACCGGTCGACTTCGGTGCGTGGTCGCGACGAGTAGCTTGGAACTCGGAATCGACATGGGAGCAGTCGATCTCGTGGTCCAGGTCGAAGCGCCGCCATCGGTGGCGAGCGGGTTGCAGCGCGTCGGACGCGCCGGACACCAAGTCGGTGAGATCTCCAAGGGCGTGCTGTTTCCGAAGCACCGCACCGACCTGATCCACTGCGCTGTCACGGTCGAACGCATGACGTCGGGCAAGATCGAATCACTGTTCGTGCCGGCAAACCCACTCGATATCCTGGCCCAGCAGACCGTAGCTGCCTGCGCGCTGGAACCGATCGATGCGCACGACTGGTTCGACGCGGTTCGCCGCACCGGCAGCTTCGCTACTCTGCCCCGTTCGGCCTACGAGTCCACCCTCGACCTCTTGGCCGGCAGATATCCGTCCGACGAGTTCGCCGAGCTGAGGCCGAGGCTGGTCTGGGACCGCGACGCGAACACCCTGACCGGCCGGCCGGGGGCGCAACGCCTTGCCGTGACGTCCGGTGGCTCCATCCCGGACCGCGGCCTGTTCACCGTGTACATGGTCGGCGAAAAAGCCTCTCGCGTAGGCGAACTGGATGAGGAGATGGTCTACGAGTCCCGAGTCGGCGACGTCTTCGCGCTCGGTGCCACCAGCTGGCGAATCGAGGAGATCACCCACGATCGGGTTCTCGTCAGTCCCGCCTACGGACAACCTGGTCGACTACCGTTCTGGCACGGCGACGGCCTCGGCAGGCCCGCTGAGCTCGGGCGCGCACTCGGCGAATTCCTGCGCAGCACCACCGAGCGCGGACCGCTGTCGCAACGACTGTCCGACGACGGACTCGACCCGAATGCCGTCAACAATCTGATCGCGCTCCTCGACGAACAGAACACGGCCACCGGGCAGCTTCCGACCGATCGGACCATGATCGTCGAACGGTTCCGTGACGAGCTCGGCGACTGGCGTCTGGTGCTGCACTCGACATACGGCCAGCAGGTGCATGCCCCGTGGGCGCTCGCCATCGGCGCGCGGTTGATCGAGAGGTACGGCATCGATGCCGCTCCCACTGCATCCGACGACGGGATCATCGTGCGTCTGCCCGATACCGAGGACCGCCCGCCCGGTGCCGATCTGTTCGTCTTCGAGAGAGACGAGATAGCCGACATCGTCACCGAGCAGGTCGGCGGATCTGCTTTGTTTGCATCGCGTTTCCGCGAGTGTGCTGCCCGCGCACTGCTTCTCCCCCGCCGCAATCCGGGTAAGCGGGCCCCACTGTGGCAGCAGCGGCAACGGGCGGCTCAATTGCTCGACGTTGCACGCAAGTACCCGACGTTCCCCATACTCCTCGAAACCGTCCGTGAGTGCCTGCAGGACGTCTACGACCTGCCTGCCCTGGAAGAGATTTTGGCGCAGATCGGACGACGGCAAATTCGGATCGTCGAGGTCGAGACCGCATCGCCGTCACCGTTCGCCAACTCGTTGCTGTTCAGCTATGTCGGAGCGTTCATGTACGAGGGTGACAGCCCTCTCGCCGAACGCCGCGCACAAGCGCTCTCGCTCGATTCGACCTTGCTGGCCGAGCTTCTCGGACGGGTCGAGCTGCGCGAACTCCTGGACCAGTCCGTCATCGAGATCACCGAGTCGGAGCTGCAGCGGCTTGCACCCGACCGGCACGCGAAAGACATCGAAGGTGTCGCCGACCTGCTCCGAATGCTCGGGCCGTTGACGATCGACGAAGTGGCAGCACGCACCAACGGCGACGAGTCCCAGCTGTGGTTGACCGAACTGGCTTCTGCTCGTAGAGCATTGGAGGTCAGCTTCGCCGGTCACACCTGGTGGGCCGCAATCGAGGACGCCAGCCGACTACGCGACGCACTCGGTGTCCCGCTGCCGATCGGCACCCCGGCTGCGTTCATCGAACCGGTCGACGATCCCCTGACCGACCTCGTCAGCCGCTTCGCCCGCACGCATGGACCGTTCGCGGTGACCGACCTTGCCACCCGATTCGGCCTGGGGACGGCAGTCGCCAAGAGTGCGTTGGCGGCGCTCGGGGCCGACAAGCGCGTCGTCGAGGGGGAGTTCCGACCTCAGAAGACCGGTAGCGAGTGGTGCGACGCCGAAGTCCTGCGTCGAATTCGTCGTAGGTCACTTGCTGCGGCGAGGCACGAAATCGAACCCGTCGCCACCGCTACCTTCGGACGTTTCCTACCCGCATGGCAGCACGTCGACAGTCGTCAACTCAGTGGAATCGACGGAGTGGCGACGATCGTCGAACAGCTGTCCGGAGTGCCGATTCCAGCCTCCGCGTGGGAACCGCTCGTGCTCGCGTCGAGGGTTCGCGACTACTCCCCCGCAATGCTCGACGAGCTCACATCCACCGGCGAGGTCATATGGTCCGGCCATGGATCGATCACCTCGAAGGACGGGTGGGTCTGTCTGCACATGGCGGACACAGCACCGCTGACCCTTGCGCCGCCCGCCGAGTCCGATCTGTCGGAGCTTCAGCTACGGGTACTCGATGCAGTCTCCGCAGGCGGTGCATACTTCTTCCGCCAGCTGTCCGATACCGTCGGTAGCACTGACGACGACAGCTTGCACGCAGCATTGTGGGAGCTCGTCTGGGCAGGCCAACTCAGCAACGACACCTTCGCGCCGTTGCGCGCTCTGCTCAACGCAACGACAAGATCGGCGCCCAGCCATCGTGCACCCCGCAGAACGCCTCGGCTGAGGTCGTACCGCAGGCTCGAGCGTCCGACCATGCCCACCCGAACCGGGCCGCCGACGGCAGGCGGACGGTGGTCCCGTCTGCCCGAGCTCGAACCCGACGCCACGGTCCGCGCCCACGCCACCGCCGATGTACTTCTCGAACGCTACGGCGTGGTGACTCGTGGGTCGGTCATGAACGAGGGTGTGCCGGGTGGATTCGCAACGATGTACAAGGTGCTCACCACGTTCGAGGATTCCGGTCGCAGCAGGCGCGGGTACTTCGTCGACTCGCTCGGTGGCGCGCAATTCTCCACATCCGAGGTGGTAGACCGACTGCGAACCTACGAGGAGCGGGAGAAGACGGGTGCCGTCGTACTCGCGGCCTGCGACCCTGCGAACCCCTACGGCGCGGCGTTGACGTGGCCCAAACGGGCGTCGGACGAGGAGATCAAACACCGTCCTGGCCGAAAGGCGGGTGCACTGGTCGTACTGCACGAGGGTGAACTCGCGATGTACGTAGAACGAGGCGGCAAGACCGTCCTGACATTTTCCGACGACGACACCGTAACGGCAACGGCCGCACACGCTCTTGCCGCGACGGTCAAACGGGGAGGTGTCGACAAGCTGCTCGTGGAACGGGTGGACGGCAACGACATTCACGGCACCCGGTTCGCGAAGGTGCTGACCGAGGCCGGGTTCTCCGTGACGCCGCGCGGACTCAGGCTGAGGAGCTGACATGCCCGAAGGCGACACCGTGTACCGCGCGGCCAATACGCTGCGCGCGGCGCTCGAAGGCCATGTCCTCACCGGCTGCGACATCCGTGTGCCGAGGTATGCCACCGTCGACTTCACCGGGCACGCGGTCGACGCGGTGCGCTCCCGCGGCAAGCACCTGCTGATTCGGGTCGGCGGCTATTCGATCCACAGCCATCTGAAGATGGAAGGCACCTGGCAGGTCTACCCGCGCGGCGGTAAATGGAGAAGGCCGGCCTTCCAAGCTCGAGCGATTCTCTCGACCGACCGATCGACCGCTGTCGGATTCGAATTGGGCGTTCTGGACATCGTCGAGAACGAGGAGGACGTGGTCGGCTACCTCGGACCCGACTTGCTCGGTCCGGACTGGGACGCATCTGCCGCGGTCGCCAACCTTCGCTCCGATCCCAACCGGGCGATCGGCCTTGCCTTGCTCGATCAACGCAACCTCGCGGGGCTCGGCAACGTCTATCGCAACGAGATCTGCTTCCTTCGCGGCATAGATCCCAGGACGCCGGTGAAAGACGCCGGCAACATCGACAAGATCGTCGACCTGTCGTCGCGGACGATCGTTGCCAACAAGGACCGAAATCAACGGGTCACCACTGGCGACCGCCGAGCGGGCCGACACTTCTGGGTGTACGGGCGCGAGAACAAGCCGTGCAGACGCTGCGGGACCACGATCGAATTCGGGACGTTGGGCGACAATCCGCTCGAGGAACGGCAGATCTATTACTGCCCGTATTGCCAGCCGCAACCCAGCTGATTCACAGGGTCGGCGCCGATCATCGAATCCATGATCTTCTTGGCGATACTCACTCTGTCCGTCATGGCAGTGTCGGGGTCGGTGGCAGCCACAGCGCCTCGGACTCTGGTGCGAACCCGAGAACAACAGGACGAGCTGCATCGCAGGACCACACCGGCCCGACGCGAAGCGGGATCTCTGTCGGCTGTTCGGTAAATCTCGAGGCCGCGCAATCTATGCTTTTGTCGCATGGCACTGAATCTTCGGCAGCTACTGCATCGTCCGCTGCTGTCTCGTAGCCACCCACTCGAACCGGACAACGCCGCGAGCCGTATCAGCGCGTATGTCTACGGAAACATCCTGGTCCTGGCCGCGCTCATCCCGTTGACGTTCCATGAAGAGCACACGTTCCAGGGCGTTGCAATCGTGCTCGGGACCGCGATCTCGACTTTCATTGCACATGCCTTCGCCGAAGGAGTCGGGCAGACCGTACGGACGGGCGTCAACCTGTCGCGTTCCGAACGGTTGAGCGAGCTTCGCAACTCGGTACCCGTTCTCAGCGCGGCAGTGCTACCCGCTGGTTTGTTGGCTATCGGCTGGTGGGGTCTTTTCGATCCCGAGCTCGGTCAGATCCTGGCCGAGATCACCGTGATCGCCAGAATCGCGTCGACGAACTTTGTGATCGGTCGTCTCCGCGGTGAGAAACCGACCCGCGAAACATTCTTCGGATCACTAGCGCTCGCGGCCGCGGCCACCATCATCGTCGCCGTCAAGATCGTTTTGACGCACTGACCACTGGCACAGTGGCGTCGGCCACCGGTGTCGAGGCCCCTCGGTCAATGCTCCCGCACGGGCGGCGTCGCAACGCTCACCGGCTCCAGGATTTCCTGCCGTGCCTCCGGCGCGACGACCCGCAGAGCATCCGCCGATTCGTCGTCGGGCTGCATCTGCGATTTGATCTCGGCCTCGACGCGGGCGTTGTAGGTGTCGACCTCGCGGTCCACCATTTCAGAATCCCACCCGAGGACCGGCGCGACGAGAGCAGCGACCTGACCTGCGCAGTTCACACCGCGATGGGAGTACTCGATGGAGATGCGAGTACGACGCGACAGGATGTCCTCCAGATGCAACGCGCCTTCGGCCGCAGCCGCATACACGACCTCGACCTGCAGGTAGCTCGGTGCGTCGGTAAGAGGCTGCAGCAACTCTGGCTTGTCCTTCGCCAAGTCGAGGACCTCGTCGATGAGCGAACCGTAACGGTCGAGCAGATGTGTCACTCGGTACGGATGCAGCCCGTACATCTCGGCGAGGTGGTGCGTTTGGTTGACGAGGGCGAAGTAGCCGTCGGCGCCGACCAGCGGCACCTTTTCGGTGATCGAAGACGCGACTCTGGCCGGGATGTCCTCCGCCGCCAGATCGACCGCGTCCTCGGCCATGACGCGGTACGTGGTGTATTTGCCCCCTGCGATCGCCACCAACCCGGGCGCGACGCGTGCGACGGCATGCTCACGAGAGAGCTTCGAGGTCTCGTCGCTCTCCCCCGCCAGTAGCGGTCGCAGGCCTGCGTACACACCGTCGATGTCCTGATGGGTGAGCGGTGTGACGAGGACTGTGTTGACCTCGCCCAGGATGTAGTCGATGTCGGCCTTGGTCGCCGCTGGATGCGCGAGATCGAGTTTCCAGTCGGTATCGGTGGTGCCGATGATCCAGTGCGCCCCCCACGGGATGATGAACAGCACCGACTTTTCGGTGCGCAGAATGATCGCTGCCTCGCTCACGATGCGATCGCGTGGCACGACGATGTGCACGCCCTTCGACGCGCGAACCCGGAAACGGCCACGCTGACTGGACAACGCCTGAATCTCGTCGGTCCACACGCCCGTTGCGTTGATGACGACGTGACCGCGCACCTCCGTCGTCGCGCCGTTCTCCGAATCACGTACCCGCACACCGGACACTCGATCAGCTTCCCTCAGGAAGCCGACCACCTGCGACGACGTTCGTACGACGGCGCCATAGTGCGCAGCCGTCCGAGCAACGCTCATCGTGTGCCGGGCGTCGTCGACGACGGTGTCGTAGTAGCGGATCCCGCCGATCAGTGACTTTCGCTTGATCCCTGGCGACATTCGCAGGGCGCCGGAGCGAGTCAAGTGTTTCTGCGCGGGCACGGACTTCGCGCCGCCCATCGTGTCGTACAGAAAGATTCCTGCAGCAATGTACGGCCGCTCCCACACGCGATGGGTCAGCGGGAAAAGGAACTTCAGTGGCTTCACCAGGTGCGGAGCCAGCGTCGACAGTGACAGTTCACGCTCGTGCAGCGCCTCCCGAACCAAGCCGAATTCGAGCTGCTCCAGGTACCGAAGACCACCGTGGAACATCTTCGACGAGCGGCTCGATGTCCCCGACGCGAAGTCACGCGCTTCGACGAGTGCCACCTTGAGCCCGCGGGTCGCCGCGTCGAGTGCTGCTCCCGCGCCGACGACACCTCCGCCGACCACGATCACGTCGAACTGCTCGGATCCGAGCCGCTCCCACGCCTCCTCGCGCGCCGCGGGACCAAGGAATGTGGTGTTCGATCGGTTGCTCAAGAGCTCGCTCCCCACGTGGATGGTTCGAACAGAAAGTTGTTGGCGCCTGGACAACGTTACCGTTCGGGGCGACTACCTGCCCCGCTCGGTAGTTCTGCAGGCGCACTACCTGCACGAACCCAGCTACTTACAGCGCGTGAGCCCGTGCCAACCGCCGCACTGCCTCGTCCAGGACCGGCGCAGGTGAGCTTGCGAAGCACAACCGAGCCGATCTCTCGTAGGTCGCGTTGTCCGCGAATGCCTTTCCCGGAACGAACGCGACACCGTGGTCGAGAGCCGTCGGCAGCAGCGCTGTCGTGTCGGTACCGTCGTGGAACGTCAGCCAGAGGAACATTCCACCGTCGGCTGGCTTCGCCGAAGCAGCGTCACCGAACACAGCACCGAGAGCTCGGTGCAGCGCGTCGGCGCGCCGCCCGTACTCACCACGCAGAGTGCCCAGGTGAAGGTCGAGCCACGGTGTGTCGGCCAACATGTGCGCCGCCATCTGTTGGGTCATCGAGGAACCGCACAGGTCAGCGCCCTGCTTGAGCAATTCGACTGCATCGCACACCGGCCTCGGTGCGACCATCCACCCCACGCGCAGAGCGGGGGCGAGGATCTTCGACGCGCTGGACAGACGCACGACGCGGTCGGATGCGATCGGGGCGGGCGGCGGAGCGCCGAACCAGATTTCGCCGTACGGGTCGTCCTCGAGTATCCAGAAGCCGTATCGGTCCGCCAGCTCCGCGAGGTGGCGTCGCCGAGCATGGGACATCGTCACCCCACGCGGATTGTGAAAATTGCTCACCGTGTGAACGAGTGTGGGCCGAAGACCGCCTCGCAGGCGACGCTCGAGTTCGTCGGTATCCATCCCGTCCTCGCCGATCGGAATCGCATGAATGTCCGCGCCGGCGATCGAAAACACCTGCAGTGCACCGGTATAGGCAGGTTCGTCGACCACGACGACGGCGCCCGGATCGAGCAATGCCTGAGCGATCAACGTCAAAGCCTGTTGAGATCCGTGAGTGATGACCACTTCCGCGTACTGCACCGAACGTCCGGTGATCACCGATTCCCGATGCGCCACGATCTCGCGAAGCCCGCGCCAGCCCGAGGTTTCACCGTATTGAACGGCGGTCGACTCGAGCAGAACCGACCGTGCGGCCTCCCTGATCCTGCGTGACGGGATGAGTTCCAGCGCAGGTAGACCGCCGGCGAGGCTGATGACATCTTCGCGCGCTGTGAGAGCGAGCAGGTCGCGGATGGCCGAACTCTGCACGGAGCCGAGACGGCTGGACATCGGAGGCAAGGCGATGGACATGGGATTCTCCCGAAGTCGAAGCACGGATGATCTGGCGTACCCGAGGATCGACTGGGGTGTGAATTTGCCGTGTGGTGGTCGGCTCTCGTCCACTATGACACGGTGGACCACATTATGAAACTAAAATCTCAGATGATGAGAGGAATGGGCTCCGCCCCAGTGGCGCGGTCGAGTGCACCCGAATGCACTCAACCGTGCCACTGGGAGCCGGAGGCTCCAGAGCAGGACGAGTCAGTCCAGGTCGTCGTGCCGCATCAGCTGACGCGCGGCCTCGGTGATCGAGCCCGTCAGTGACGGGTACACCGAGAACGTTGCCGCAAGGTCGTTCACCGACAGATTGTTCTGCACCGCCATCGCGATCGGCAGGATCAACTCCGACGCAGTCGGTGCGACGACGACGCCACCGATGACCACACCGGTGGCCGGTCGGCAGAAGATCTTGACGAAACCGCGCTTGAGCCCCGACATCTTGGCTCGCGGGTTGGTAGCGAGCGGCAACATCACGGTGCGAGCTGGGACGTCTCCGTTGTCGATGGCGGATTGACTGACGCCCACCGACGCGATCTCCGGCCGCGTGAACACTGCGGACGCCACCGTCTTGAGCTTGATCGGCGTGACGCCTTCACCGAGTGCGTGGTACATCGCGATACGTCCCTGCATCGCCGCTACCGACGCCAACGGCAGCAGTCCGGTGCAGTCACCGGCCGCGTAGATGCCGGCGACCGAGGTACGCGACACGCGGTCCACCCGCAGGTATCCACCCCGGTCGAGCTCGATCCCTACATTTTCCAAGCCGAGGCCCGACGTGTTCGGGATCGAACCGACGGTCATCAGAGCGTGGCTTCCCTCGACGGTTCGGCCGTCGGCGAGTCGGACGATGACCCCGGTGTCGGTTCGCTCGACAGCGTCGGCGCGCGCGTGCTTGACGAGCGTGACCCCGCGTTCGTTGAATGCGTCCTCGAGCACGAGCGCCGCATCCTCGTCCTCGTGCGGCAGCACGCGGTCGCGGCTCGACACTGCGGTCACCTTGACGCCCATCTCGGTGTACGCGGAGACGAACTCCGCACCCGTGACGCCGGAACCGACGACGACGAGGTGCTCGGGCAGTGCGTCGAGGTCGTAAAGCTGACGCCAGTTGAGGATCCGTTCGCCATCGGGCTCGGCGCCCTTCAGCACGCGCGGACTCGCACCGGTAGCGATGAGGACGACATCGGCGTCGAGGATTCGTTCGGATCCGTCGGCGAGCGTCGCGCGTATCTGATGCGCAGCCATACCTACCTGCGTGTCGATCATCTCCGCGCGCCCCGAGATCAGCTCGACACCCACCGAGCGCACCCGCGCCGCGATGTCGGCGGACTGGGCTCGAGCGAGCGACTTGACCCGCTCGTGGATCTGCGGGAGCGCTACCGCTGCTTGCGACGGGTCGAGTGCAATCCCGAGATCGCTGGCGCGACGCATCTCCGTCCTGATGCCTGTGGACGCGATGAAGGTCTTCGACGGAACGCAGTCCCACAGGACACATGCGCCACCGATGCCCTCGGAGTCGACGAGAGTCACCTTTCCCCCGTGCTGTGCCGCCACCAGTGCTGCCTCGTACCCGGCTGGGCCGCCACCGATGATTACGATCCGGCTCATTGATCCTCTTTCGAATTGGGGGAAGTTGACTTGTGGTCCGCCGTCGAGGCTATTGCAGTGACGGGCGTCATGCACCGGTAAGGCTCACTTCACTGATCTCGACCAGCGCTGATGTCGGATTCGGGGGTCGCCCCGCGACCCCCGACGTGCCGACGGATTAGGCTGGCCGACGTGCCAATTTATGCCGCCTACGGATCGAACATGCATCCGGAGCAGATGTTGCAGCGTTGTCCGCACTCTCCCCTGTCCGGAACCGGCTGGCTGCACGGGTGGCGTCTGACGTTCGGCGGCGGCGACATCGGCTGGGAGGGCGCGCTCGCAACGGTCGCACCCGACCAGGACGAGAAGGTGTTCGTGGTCCTCTACGACGTCTCCGAAGAGGACGAACAAAGCCTGGACCGGTGGGAAGGCTCGGAACTGGGCATCCACCGCAAGGTCAGGCTACGGGTCGAGACCGCCGACGGACCGGTCCTTGCCTGGCTGTACGTGCTCGACGCCTACGAGGGCGGCCTTCCCTCAGCCCGCTACCTGGGTGTCATGGCCGAAGCGGCAGAGATCGCCGGCGCTCCGGCCGACTACGTGCGGGACCTTCGTACCCGCAACAGCCGCAATGTCGGGCCTGGCACCAGCTAGTTCGGTTCGAGCGCGATACCCGTCATGACCTTGACGCCCACTGCGAGGGCGCGTTCGTCCAGGTCGAAGGTCGGCTGGTGGATGTCGAGCTGAGGTCCGGTGCCGGACCAGACACCGAGCCTCGCCATTGCGCCGGGAATGTCTTCGAGGTACCAGGAGAAGTCTTCCCCGCCGCCCGATTGCACAGTGTCCGCCAGCGCGGCCGGTCCGACCCTCCGAATGGCATTCTCGAAGGTTCTCGTCACCGCAGCGTCGTTGACCACCGGCGGAACCCCACGCTTGTAGTGCAGTTCGAAGCGGACCCCGGTGGGCGCGAGCAGACCGGTCACGATCTCGGAGACCATCGGCTCGAGCAGCGCCCAGGTTTCGTGGTCGCCGGTTCGAACTGTTCCCGTCAGCATCCCGGTCTGCGGAATCGCGTTGGGCGCTTGGCCTGCGACGACTGCACCCCACACCATGACGGTGCTGGTCCTGGGATCGATCCGTCGACTGAGCATGCCGGGGAGTCCGGTGATCACGGTCCCCAACGCGTAGACCAGATCAGTCGTCAGATGGGGGCGCGAGGTGTGACCGCCCGGTGAGTCCAGGCGCAGCTCGACGGTGTCCGCTGCCGAGGTGATCGCGCCGACGCGGACTCCGACCTTGCCGACTTCGAGGCGCGGATCGCAGTGCAGGGCGAAGATCTTCGTCACACCCTCCAGCCCTCCCGCCGCGACGACGTCGAGGGCACCGCCGGGCATCACCTCTTCGGCCGGCTGGAAAATGAGCCGAATCCCGAAGGGCAGGTCGGGCAGCGATGCCAGCGCCAGCGCGGTGCCGAGCAGAACGGTGGTGTGCGCGTCGTGTCCACACGCGTGCGACACACCGGGGACGGTGGAGCTGTACGTCGCGCCGGTGAACTCCTGCAGCGGTAACGCATCCATGTCGGCGCGGAGAGCAACACGGGGGCCGCTCGGGCCGATGTCGCAGATCAAGCCGGTTCCACCGGGCAACAGCTTCGGCGACAGCCCTGCAGCTTCGAGCTCCTCGGCCACGAACGCCGTGGTCGCGAATTCCTGTCGCGCCAGTTCCGGGTTGGCATGAATATGGCGACGCCACGTCGATAGGTCGTCTGCGTGCTTCAGGATCCACGTGTCGACGAGTGCGTGTCTGTCGATCATGTCGCTGCCCGCGCTTCCACGCCGCTGAGCAGTCGTGCTCGCACGTCAGCGTCCTGGGCGGCACGCACTGCGGTCCTGGCCAGCAACCGAGCGCCGTCGAGGACAGCGGTGTCAGCGGACGCGGTGATGCAGGCCGCCGCGAACTCCGGTTGATGGGTCACTGCGCCCGCCGAATCCAGCCCGATGACCGGATGGATTCCGGGTAGAACATTCGTCACATTTCCCATATCGGTACTGCCCAGAGGGCGGAATCCTTCCAGTTCTGGTGCAAGCGGCCTGCGCCCGATCGCCTCCGCCTCGCGGCGGAACTGCGTCACGAGCCAGGGATCAGGGGTCAGTTCCGTGTACGTCGGTGAGATCGTTCGAATTTCGTGAGTACATCCGGTCGCCAGTGCACCGGCCTCGAAACACCGGTACGTCTTCGTGGTCAACGCGGCCAACGACTCCGAGGTGTGCGCGCGGAGGTAGTACAGCAATTCGGCGTGCCCGGGAACGATGTTGGGCGCGAGCCCACCGTCGCTGACGATGCCGTGTAGTTGTTGGCCGGGGGCCAGGTGTTGGCGAAGCAGACCGATCGCGACCTGGCTGATGGTGACCGCGTCGCCCGCGTTGATGCCCCATTCGGGTGCCGCCGATGCGTGGGCGGCACGCCCGGTGAACTTGATACCGATGTCGGACAACGCAAGTGAGGTGGCGCCGACGATGTCGAACGGACCCGGATGGACCATCAGTGCCGCGGCGACCCCGTCGAACACTCCTCGCTCCAGCATCAGAACTTTGCCGCCTCCGCTCTCCTCGGCGGGAGTGCCCAGGACGGTGACGGTGATCCCGAGTTCGTCTGCGAGAGGCGCGAGAGCAATCGCCGCTCCGGCTGCGGATGCAGCGATGATGTTGTGCCCGCAGGCGTGACCGATTTCCGGCAGGGCGTCGTATTCCGCGCAGATGCCGATGTTCAGGTCGCCGGAACCGTACTTGGCGGTGAACGCAGTGGGCATATCCGCGACGCCCGACTCGATCTCGAAACCACGGGCACCGAGCAGCTCGCGCACTTTTGCGGAGCTTCGATATTCCTCGAACGCCAACTCGGGCTCGGAATGAATCGAATGCGACAGTTCGATCAGCTCTGGTGCGGCGCTCTGCACACCTGCATCGGTCTCATCGATCACCGCACCAGTCTGTCACTACTGGTTTCCGAAGCTGAAGTTGCTCTCACCTGTCGGGGTATTCAGAGCAGCGAGAACGTCGGCGTGGATGCCCGCCTTGATACCCGCGAGGTTCTTTCCGCGCGTATTCGTCAGTGCTGCCGCACGCTCGACGGCGGATGACAGGACCTCGTCCTCGGTCACTGCAACGTCGGCGATACCTGCGGTGACGGCATCGGCTCCGCCGAAGCGACGGCCGGTCGTCATGGCCTCGATCGCGGTCTGCCTCGGCAGTCGAGACGTGACCAATGCCGACATGCCCACCGTGAACGGCATGTTCAGGTTGACCTCGGGGAGGCAGTAGAAGCCGCGATCGACTCGGACCGTGCGGAAGTCGTGTGCCGTCGCGAGCATCGCACCGGCGCCGAACGCGTGGCCCTGCACTGCCGCCACCGTTGCCATCGGGAAGGTGAGCAGACGGGTGTACAGCGTGTGGACGCGGTCGAGGTACCAGGTGATCTTGTCCAGGTTGGCGAACAGCCAATCGGTGTCGAGGCCGTTGGTGAAGAACTTCCCGGACGCCGTCGTGACCAAGGCTGTGGGGCCCTCGGTGGCCTCCACCTCGTCGAGGAGAACGTGGACCCGATCGATCCACTCGGGGTGGAATCGGTTCTCGTTGTTCTCGGGGCCTGCCTCGTCACCGAGGTAGAGGATGTGCACGTCACCGCTGCGTTCGAGGAAAGGCATAGGCGGATACTACCCGGCGGTAACATCAGGCCTCGAGGGCAGCGACGCTACTGCGTACCGGCGCGACGAATATCGGCTTCATGCTGTCAGATGCCCGACGCCCCCGGGGACGTCATGATGCCGGCAGCCTGCAGTTCTTCGCTCAGGTCACGAAGTGAGACCGCGCCGTGCAGCCACGTGGGGGCGCTGATTTCGATCCGCCCTTCCAGCAACGCCCGGGCCGACCAAGCACCGATCACAGCTGTTGCCACCGACTGCTCGCGCCCCGTCGCCCACGCCTGCATGCCACCGTGGTCACGCGCGACGATGGCCC
Organism: Rhodococcus sp. FG69; assembly: GCF_057808915.1. Classification (NCBI taxonomy): domain Bacteria; kingdom Bacillati; phylum Actinomycetota; class Actinomycetes; order Mycobacteriales; family Nocardiaceae; genus Rhodococcus; species Rhodococcus sp. FG69. Next base: position 38,781 of record NZ_JBMDIX010000039.1, read on the forward strand.
AGCGATCGCCTCCCGGCAGGACCGACGGCGTGAACCGAGACAGCCACGGCGCGTGCGTCATGGCGGCGAGCCCTACCGTCATCAGCCGGGAATCGAGCCGTAGATAGGTTCGGACCGGAACTGCCAGCTCCTCCGTCAACCGGTGCTGGTCGGCGAAATCCGCTCGCAACGACGCGAATCGCCGATATCCCGATTCAGCTGGGAAATCGAACTGCTTGCCTGCGGTGAAGTTCTTGACAGACGATCCGTCCGGGTCGTCGAATCTCGTGCCGAGCAATCCGTAGGTCCACTCCGTGGCCGCCGCCCCGTGTCGTTCCCCTGCACCGAGCCCGATGGCAACATCGACCCCTGTCGAACGTTCCGAGAAGGCCTCACGGGCAAGGATTCCCGACAACCCAGGTGCGATTCCGACCCCGACGAGCACAGGCCCACGAACTGCGTTCAATGCCTGCGTGTACGAGCTGGTCGCCGAGATATCGACGAAGGGGATCTCGCGTCCTGCAGAGATCCGCGCGAGGTCGACGTCCTCGCTTCCCGATGCGTTTACTACCACGTCGACGCCGTTCAACGCCTCCATGTACGCACTGTGGTCGCGAAGATCAACAGCGAGATCCGCTCGTGCCGGATCGCGTCCCGCCGAGACAGTAGCGACACCATCCGCTCGAAGCGTGTCGACGATGCGCCGGCCGACAGCGCCGTATCCGCCGAGAACGAGAACAGTCATCAGAAAGCCTCTCTAGAGTGAAGAACTAGAGCACTACTCTAGAGCTAGACTCTTCTTCGTGGTCAATTCCTCCGACACCAGCGCTCGCTCGAAGATTCTCACTGCGGCCCACCCGCTGTTCGTCGGCGGCGGATACGCGTCGACGACCATCAAGCAGATCGCAACCGACGCGGGAGTCGCAGTGCAGACCGTGTACTTCGTGTTCGGCAACAAGCGCGCGATCCTCGAAGCGGTGCTCGACCGCGCGATCGCGGGCGACGAACTCCCCATTGCCACTCTCGACAGGCAATGGGTCGCCGCCGCCGTCGCCGCCTCGGACCCCGCAGAGCACCTGCGAATCCACGTGCACGCCGCCAGCCTCGTCTCCGAACGCGTCGCGGGAATTCTGCTCGCGGTCCGCGCGGGCGCACACGCCGATCCGGACGTGGCAGCACTGTGGCGAACCAACGTCGAGCAGCGAGTCATCGTGCTTCGGCATCTCATGACCTCGCTGGCCCAGAAGGTCGACGGCATGGACGTCGAGACCTGCGTGGATGTCGGCCTGGCGCTGTTGAGTCCCGAGAACTTCACTTTGCTCGTCGACGATCGCGGATGGACGACGGAAGAGTACGAAGCCTGGGTGGTCGAAGGACTCGCGGCGGCAGCCGAGTGTGGATGACAACAACTATCTGTCGCCGCATCGACCGTCTATCTCCTAGGGTGGTCCCTCGTGGGAACTTCTGACGCACACAGTGCCGACCCGACCATCGACCCGGCAGGTGCCGCCGCAACTGCGGCCGCCGCCATCGCCGAAGCAACCGGCGTCGCCGCACACTCGGTAGCGATCGTTCTCGGCTCGGGCTGGCAGGCCGCCGCCGATCGGTTCGGTGAACCGACGGCGACCATTCGCATGGCCGATCTCCCTGGGTTCGCGCCGCCGTCGGCGTCGGGACACTCGGGAACCATCACCTCGGTCAATGTCGGAGGGACGCACACCCTCCTACTCCAAGGCCGTACGCACGCATACGAAGGTCACGAGCTTCGACGCGTCGTGCACCCGGTGCGCACCGCCGTCGCTGCCGGGTCCGGCACCATCGTGTTGACCAATGCAGCGGGCGGAATCCGCGAGGGCATGAGCGTCGGACAACCGGTCTTGATCTCGGATCACCTCAACCTCACTGCCCGGTCACCGTTGATCGGCGCCGAGTTCGTCGATCTCGTCGACGCCTACTCCCCCGAGCTTCGCACTCTCGCGCGCAGCATCGATCCCACTCTCGAGGAAGGCGTCTACGCTGGCCTACCGGGTCCGCACTACGAGACGCCCGCCGAGATCCGCATGCTCCGAACGATCGGAGCCGATCTCGTCGGCATGTCGACGGTGCACGAAACCATTGCCGCACGCGCGCTCGGTGCCCGGGTCCTCGGAGTCTCGCTCGTGACCAACCTCGCTGCCGGCATGACGGGTGAACACCTCGACCACAAGGAAGTCCTCGAGGCAGGTAAGGCTTCGGCGTCGCGTATGGGCGAGTTGCTGCACCGACTGGTCTCGACGCTGTGACATCCGATCTCTCCGAACAGCTTTCCGAGTGGATTGCCGGAGATCCGGACCCGATCACCCGCGACGAGCTGGCAGAGCTCTCCGAATCCGAACTGACCGAGCGCTTCCGGGCTCCCCTGAGTTTCGGTACCGCTGGTCTGCGCGGCGAGGTGCGGGCAGGACCGAACGGAATGAACGTCGCTGTCGTCGTTCGCACCACGGCCGGAATCTGTACGTGGTTGCAGAAGAAGTGCCTCGGCGGGTCGACGGTAGTCGTCGGCAGGGACGCACGCCACGGGTCCGAGGTGTTCGCAACCGCAGCTGCCGAAACCCTTGCAGCTGCCGGTTTCTCGGTGGTGCTGCTCCCCCGCCCGCTCCCGACGCCTGTGCTGGCCTTCGCCGTTCGCGCTCTGGATGCCGATCTGGGTGTTCAGATCACCGCCTCGCACAACCCTGCCGCCGACAACGGATACAAGGTCTATCTCCGCGGCGGTGCGCAGTTGGTCCCGCCTGCCGACAAGGAGATCGAAGCCGAGATCGCTGCAGTGGGCCGTGCCGTCGACGTACCCCGCAGTCTCGTCACCCCGGGCGGCGCCGACGTGACTGCTCGCTACCTCGACACTCTGCCCGCGCTCGTGCACGCACCTCGTCGAAACATCCGCATCGCGCTGACACCCTTGCATGGAGTCGGCGGCGAAATTGCACTCACCGCGCTGCGCGGACTCGGATTCCTCGACGTCCACGTCGTGGCAAGCCAATTCGACCCGGACCCCGATTTTCCCACCGTCACGTTTCCCAATCCGGAGGAGCCAGGAGCAGCCGACGCTCTCCTCGCCCTCGCTGCAGAGGTGGACGCCGACCTCGCGATCGCACTGGATCCCGATGCCGACCGGTGCGCAATCGGCGTGCCCGGCCCTGGAGGCTGGCGAATGCTCAGCGGCGACGAAACCGGGGCTCTGCTTGCCGATCACATCCTGAAGTCGGCGCCACCGGACTCGTTGGTGGCCAACACTATCGTGTCCTCTCAACTGCTCTCGGCGTTGGCACCCGCACGCGGCGCCAGGTACGCGCGGACACTGACGGGATTCAAGTGGCTGGTACGCGCAGGGTCCGGCCTGGTCTACGCCTACGAGGAAGCGATCGGCCACTGCGTGGATCCGACGACGGTGAACGACAAGGACGGCATCTCGGCGGCAGTTGTGCTCGCGGACCTGGTTGCGCAACTGAAATCCGACAGTCGGACGCTACTCGACGTTCTCGACGACCTCGCGGTGGAATTCGGAGTCCATGCAGGCGCCCAGGTGTCGAAGCGAGTCGACGATCTCGGCCGCATCGACTCGATGATGGCACGGCTGCGCTCCGATCCTCCGACCGAATTGGCCTCTCGCGCAGTCACAGTGACCGACATGCTCGCCACACGAGGTCCGCTGAGAACCGATGCCGTCGAGCTCTCCGGAAACGGAATCCGCGTCATCGTGCGGCCATCGGGAACCGAGCCCAAGGTGAAGGCGTATCTCAAGGTCGTCGAGCCGGCCGGCTCGCGTGAGGACCTGGTGAGAGCACGAGCCACCGCCGACGCCACGTTGGACCAACTCCGGCAGTTCGCACGGACTCTCTAGAACAGAGCTGATTGCACGGCGGGCAACTCGGAGGTGTAGTCCCCGAACGTCACCCGTCGTCCCTTCAGTTCGTGCAGGTCGACGACGAACGACGCATCCTCGTCGGGGGTGCGTTCCTGCATGGTGACCCGATCGTTCAGCCTCACCACCGCCGCCTGGCCGATGCAGGCGTCGACGGTGAAACCGTGCGTGCCGGTGGTGATGTCGAGGGGATACGCGAGCCTGTTTCCCGACGCCAGATCACGAAATCCGGCCGTACGCCATGGCTCGTCCACGACGCGGTAGGTCACCTCGTCGATGGCGGGTTCGATCATCGTGCGGACACGAGCGGCGAGCGCCGTCGTCGCGGCGTCGATGCGGACGGTGTCGATCGGAAGCGCCAACGCTGCGGCCTTGGCAGAGGATCGAACAGCTTGCCGGACCTGGAGCTGCTCGGTCACGCTGTCCTCCAGCACCCGAATCACTTTGCCGTCCTCGGCTCGTGCCACGTAGCGCGCGCAGATCGCACCTTGTTCGGCGAGGCGCCCCCATTTCCTGGTGTCGGCTGCCGTACCCACCTTGTGCACTCCGTTCGCGAACGTCGCGATGTAGAGCCAATGCGGTTGCATCACATGCGCTTCGAGCTCGCGGGAGACGAACCCGCCACGATGGATGGTGTGCACGAACCGAAATCCGTCCTTGGATTCGCATTCCGAACACTGAGTGCCCACGTCCACCGGGCTCTGTCGCGGGCACGGAACGTACTCCGAACCTGCGCCCGTACGAAAAGCGACACGACCGGTGCACCAGCGCTGCGCGCCTGCAGAAGCGAAGCCGAGTCGTCCGCCGCGCAGTTCCACGTGCTCGACTGCCTTCGTCTCGATGTCGACGACGCGAAGACGAGGGTCGCCCTCGCGCGCCGGCCAGGTGACGCCGAGGACGAGCGAGATGCTCAGCGCGGGCCGAACTGACGATCGCCGGCGTCGCCGAGACCCGGCACGATGAAGGCGTCGTCGTTGAGTCCGTCGTCGATGCTCGCGGCGACGAGTCGCACCGGCAGTCCCGACGCCTCGAGGGCCGCGACGCCTTCCGGAGCGGCGACGACGCAGATTGCGGTGACGTCCGCTGCTCCCCGCTCGACGAGCAATTCGATGGTGTGGACCATCGAACCTCCGGTTGCCAGCATCGGGTCGAGCACATAGACCGGAGTCTGCGACAGGTCGTCGGGCAGCGACTCCATGTACGGAACCGGCTGGTGCGTCTCCTCGTCGCGCGCCATCCCGACGAATCCGACGCGTGACTGTGGGATCAGGCCACTTGCCTTCTCCACCATTCCCAGTCCCGCCCTGAGCACCGGGACGAGCAGCGGCGGACGCGCCAGTCGCGTGCCCTTTGTGGTAGCGACCGGCGTCGTCACGTCGAACGTGTCGATGTCGGCGTCGCGGGTGGCCTCGTACACCAGCATGTGGGTGAGCTGGCGGAGTGCGGACCGAAATGTTGCGTTGTCGCTGCGCTCGTCGCGCATCGTCGTCAGCAGTGCAGCGGCCAGGGGATGGTCGACCACGTGAGTTTCCATTCCGACAGGATAAATGTGGGAACCGATCGGCCGTCACGTGCGTCGAAGATATGTGTAGGAGTTTTTCGTGCGCCGTCGAGGAATCCATGGGGGAATCGGTGACAGAGATATCGGCAGTATCTGCGGAAGTGCACGCGTACGCGACGACGATGGGAGCGGCCGCCGCTCAGGTCGCTACAGCGGCTGCAGCGACAACTGCGTGCGGGCCTGCCGTTCTCACACCGGTGTTCGGGCTGATCGGCACCGAGTTTCTCGCTGCATTCACCGGCGTTCACAGTGCGCACGGGGCCGCGGTCGGCAGGCTCGCCGAGACGGTGGCCAGCCTCGGTGCCGCGGCATCGGCGTCCAGCGCAGCCTATGACCTCGCCGACGCCCAGACCACCGCGAGCCTGATGTGATCGAGCTGCTCGCCAAACCCATCACCGACCTACTCGGTGCTTTCGGGTCCGGCATCGTTCCCAGCGGTGGACCAGCCGACGTGCTGCGATCCTCGTCGCGGGCGCTCGAGTCGGTTCAGAGCATCGGACAATCGGCAGTCGGCGAACTTGCCTCAGCATGGAGTGGACCGGCTGCCACCGCCGCAATCGAAGTCGCCGGGCAGGCGCACACGAGCGCTCTCGGATTGTCCGATCATGGCGTCGAGATCGCGGCAGTAGTCGATCGCGCCTGCGAAAAGGTCCAGGCCGGACTTGCCGAACTGCAGGGCATTCTGCAGTCCTTCATCTCGGTAGCAGGCGCCGGCGCACCGATGCTGTTCACCCCGGCAGGCCAGTCGATGCTGATCGCGACGGCTATCGAACACCTGCAGCGCGCGCTGGCGGTCGTGGCTCGCGTGCGCGGCGAGCTTGCCGTCCACACCGCTGAGATCAGTGCCTACACCGCTCCTCCGCCGGTTCCCCAACCCGCGGGCGCAGCGCCTACGACGGCACCGGCATCTGCTCCTACCGCAGCGGGATCGGACCCGGGCAGCCAATTCGGGCAGAACTTCGCCAGGACGCTGTCGTCGTCCGCGTCCTCGGTCCTTCCCGACACTCCGTCGAACCTGATGACCTCACCGGCAACGGCAACCGTCCCCGCGGCGCCGACCTCCGACGCGTCCATGTTCACCGGCAATTCCCAGCGGAGATCGGCAAACGTGGGCGGCGTCGGAGGTGGTGTCCAGGTCGCACTCCCCGACGGAAGCGTCGCAGTGGCGCCCAACGAGGAGGCAGCAGGCGCGGTGCGCAGTGCACTGACGCAACAGGGCACGCCGTATGTCTGGGGCGGAACCGAGCCGGGCCGCGGCCTCGACTGCAGCGGCCTGACCCAGTGGGCGTACGGCGAGCAGGGTGTCGAGTTGCCGAGGCTGGCGCAGGAGCAGAACATCGGCGCCCAGGTGAGCCAGGACGAGCTCATGCCGGGCGACCTTGCAGTGTGGGACGGTCACGTCGCCATGGTGATCGGAAACGGACAGATCGTGGAGGCAGGCGATCCCGTGCAAGTCGGTGACATCCGAACCACCAACTCGGGTATGGCCTTCAAAGGCTTCTACCGGCCGACCGCATGATCGAGTCGACAGCGTGGGCCGCCACGCGCACCGATTCCGTCCGTGTCCAGGCAACCTCGGGCGGAGTTCCGACTGCCGTGCACATCGACTCACGTGAACTTCGCTTCGGCGGAACCGAATTGGCCCGGATGATCATGGAGGTGCACGCCAGAGCAACCCGGTCCGCCATGGCTCGGCATCGCACCCGGCTCGAACGCGACGGGATGGCAGCCGACATTCTCGACAGACTCGGCCTCCCCCGTGCGTCGACCGTCGCTGATACCGAGAACGAACTGTTGGGTATCGAAGCCGCACCTGTCAGCTGGATGAAATCTCTGTGAACGATCCGCTCGATGACCTGATCGATCGCGCCGACCGCGCGCTGTCCGTCATGCACGATGCATCCGAGATGCTGTCGGCGCTGCGGATAGTTCGCCGATCCGCCGACGGTCTCGCCACCGTCACAGTCGACGGTTCAGGGGCAATGGTCGACCTGTACCTGCAGCCCGATCTGTCCCGCGAGTCGGCGACCCAGCTCGAAAACTCCATCGTCGTCACCGCTGCCGAGGCCGCCGGCGAGGCACTTCGGCGTCGAGCCGCGGTATTGGAGCAGATGCAAAGTTCGCTCTCAGACACCTGAGATAGGCTTCCCGCCATGGCTGGCGACATCATCCCGATCGAACTCGGTCTCACCCGCGGCGACTTCGTGACCTTGTGGGCTCCCGAATGGCACGAAGGTGACGACGAATGGGAGGCCTTCCTCGGACACGAGGAAGATCTCTACGGTTTCGAGGCGGTCGCTCACCTGGCCGCATTCATCCGTAGCAACGACGACAACGACCTCGTCGATCATCCGTCGTGGAAGATCGTGTCGGCTCTCGCCGCCAACGAGCTCGAGCCCGACGACCTTCATCGCTTCGACCTCGTCGGTGTTCCGGAACTCGTCGCGGAGGATCCCGACTCCGATATCCTCGACGAACTCGCCGCGACGTTCGAGATGGTCCAGACCATCGGCGACGTCTGCGAACTCTCCACTGTCACTTCGTTCTTCGCCGGAAATCCACACTTGGGTTCGGTAGGGATCGGCGTCGATGCCTACGTCGGCAAAGACGGTCAGAATCTCTGGAACCGAATCGGCGCGTCCATTTCCAAGAGCTGGGACGCTGTCATCGACGCGATCGACTCGGTGGTCACCTCACCCGAGGTCGACGCCGCTGCGGTGGACGTCGCCGAAGCCGAGCTGCTCGCAGCCACCGAGAACGAGGTCGACGTCGACGACGTGTCCGACGAGGACGATGTCGACACCCTCGACGACGATGCTCCTGACGGGGACACTGCCGACGAGAAAGTCACCCCGGATCCCATCGCCGACGCTGCCGCCGAAGAAGGGTTCTGGACTTCGGTAGGCATCGACCCCATCCAGATCATCACCTCCGAGGACACCTACTACACCCTGCGGTGCTACATCGACGACGAGCCGATCTTTCTGGGGCGCACCGGAAGCATCACGGTGTTCGGTTCCGAACGAGCTCTCGCCCGGTACCTGGCCGACGACCACGATCACGACCTGGCGAAGGTCAGCACCTACGCCGAGGTGCAGACCGCAGCGATCGACGGTTCTCTGCGCATAGACATCACCGACGACAATGTGTACGTCCTGCCGGGCTTGGCAGACGATCTCGCCGAGGGACCGGAATCCGTCGATGTCGACCAGCTGGATCTGGCTGTCGAACTGTTCACCGACGCAGCGGACTTCGCCGAGGACGACTCGGTGGAAACCGCGCTCGCACGTTCGACGCCGCTCGGCTGGTATGTCTCCTACACACTCGAACCCGACCCGAACCGACTTGCACCGAGCGCGCCGTTCGAGCTGGAAGCCGAAGCGTGGCGGGCACTCGAGCGTGATTTCGAGGCCCGCCTCCGCAAGGAGTGAGCCCTATCCGACGAGCACCGCGTATCCAGGTTTGACGACGTTGTCGATCAGTTCCAGTCGTTCGTCGAACGGGATGAAGGCGGACTTCATCGCGTTGATCGTGAAGCGTTCGAGGTCGGTCCAGCCGTAGCCGAATGTCTGGACGAGGGTGTGCATCTCGCGCGACATCGACGTATCGCTCATCAACCGGTTGTCGGTGTTGACGGTGACGCGGAACCGCAGTCGCGCAAGAAGATCGAACGGGTGCTTTTCGATGCTGTCGACGGCGCCGGTCTGCACGTTCGAGCTGGGGCAGAGTTCCAACGGCATGCGCGTGTCACGGACGTATGCCGCGAGCAGTCCGAGCGACGGAGTTCCGTCCGATGCGACCGAAATGTCGTCGATGATACGGACGCCGTGACCGAGGCGGTCCGTGCCGCAGAACGCGACGGCTTCCTGAATGGACGGCAGACCGAAGGCCTCCCCCGCGTGAATGGTGAAGTGCGCGTTGGCAGCTCGCATGTACTCGAAAGCATCGAGATGACGACTGGGAGGAAACCCTGCTTCCGCTCCAGCGATGTCGAAGCCGACGACACCGCGGTCCCTGAAGCGCACCGCAAGCTCCGCTATCTCCCGTGACCGTGCAGCGTGACGCATCGCCGTCAGCAGGCATCCGACACGAATTCGCTTGCCGTTCACCCGTGCCGCTGATTCTCCTGCACGGAACCCTTCGAGAACATGCTCGACGACCTGATCCAGGGTGAGCCCTCGATCCAGGTGCTGTTCAGGGGCGAACCGCACCTCCGCATACACGACGCCGTCCTCGGCCAGGTCTTCCGCGCACTCACGGGCCACTCGACAGAGTCCCTCCGGCGTCTGCATGACCGCGACGGTGTGAGCGAAGGTCTCCAGGTACCGCTCGAGCGAACCGCTGTCGGCAGCGTTCCGAAACCACTCGCCCAAAGCAGGACCGTCCTGCGCAGGCAAGCCGTCGTATCCGCACTCGTCGGCCAATTCCAGCACGGTCTGCGGCCGAAGTCCGCCGTCGAGATGGTCGTGCAGTAGAGCTTTGGGAGCCGTCTTGATGGAGGGCAGGTCGAGCGGCGTCGCGCCGCTGATCGGATTCGCGGTACTCATGAGTCGACGGTAGCGCGATCGGAACGGACTCGCGTGCGTTCGACAACGATCCCGCACGCCGGAAGGAGTTCGATCAAGCAACCCATTTCGTTGCATTGTTACCCTTTTGAAAACAGATCAGTCGAAACCGAGCGGAACCGCAACCGAAATCGTATCGTTTTGGGCAATCGATCCGGTCTCGAGCTTGGAGTGATCATGTCTGTTGCGGATACGCCTGCGACTTCTCCACCTCCGGACGCTCCCGCGGGCAAAGGCCTGAACACGGGGGCGCTCGGTCTCGTCGGAAACATCGTCATCGGGCTGTCCGCGGTTGCTCCCGCCTACAGCCTGGCGGCGACGCTGGGATACGTCGTCCTCGCCGTCGGCGACAAGGCGCCTGCGATGTTCCTCGTCGCATTCGTTCCCATGCTGCTCACGGCGTTCGCCTACCGCGAGCTAGGACGGGACACCCCGGACTGCGGCACGTCGTTCACCTGGGGAACCAAGGCCTTCGGCCCGTGGGTGGGGTGGATGGCCGGGTGGGGACTTGCCGTGTCGGCCATCATCGTGCTCGCCAACGTCGCCGAGGTCGCCGCGATCTACCTCTTCGAATTCCTAGGAATGGAAGGGGCCGCCGAGTCCACAGCAGCAAAAGTGGCGCTCGGCTCGTTCTTCATCGTGTCGATGACCTATGTCAGCTTCCGCGGCATCCTCATCAGCGAGCGCATGCAGAACGTATTGCTGGTCGTCCAATTCGGTGTGCTGATCGGCGTCTCGATCACGGCTCTGGTGAAAGTCGGCGCGGGCACGGCAGGCCCGCAGGCCATCACTCCCGAGCTCAGCTGGATCATCCCGACCGGGGTCACGATGTCCGACGCCGCGCAGGCGATCATCCTCTGCATCTTCATCTACTGGGGCTGGGATGCATGCCTCGCGGTCGGTGAGGAGACGAAGGACTCGGAGAAGACACCGGGCCGCGCCGCCGTGATCACTACGTTGATCCTCGTCGCAACGTATGTACTCGTCGGATATGCAGTGCAGTCGTTCGCGGGATTCGGCGACACCGGAATCGGCCTGAACAACCCGGACAACCTCGACGACGTGCTGACGATCCTCGGCGGCCCCGTTGCCGGCTCGGTCGTCGCGTCGTTGTTGCTTCTCACCGTGTCGATCTCGGCACTGTCCTCGACCCAGACGACCATTCTCCCCACCGCTCGCGGCACCCTGTCGATGGCTGTCTACGAGGCTATCCCGAAGCGATTCGCCAGCGTGCACCCCAGGTACATGACGCCAGGGTTCGGCACGCTGGTCATGGGGGCCTCGGCACTGGCCTTCTATCTCGTATTGACCTTCGTCAGCGCCAACGCACTGCAGGACTCGGTCGCGTCACTCGGTCTCGCAGTGGCGTTCTATTACGGAATCACCGCGTACGCATGCGTGTGGTACTTCCGCCGGACGTTGTTCGGTTCGGTCCGAAACCTGTTCATGCGCGGAATCTTCCCGCTCCTCGGTGGACTGTCGATGACCTGGGCATTCGTGCAGAGTGCGGTGGACATGATCAAGCCCGACTACGGTTTCACTGCATACGGTCCGATCGGCGGAGTATTCGTCCTCGGCATCGGGATGCTCGTGCTCGGAATTCCGCTGATGCTGCTGTGCTTCGTCGGCAACCGAGACTTCTTCCAGGGCAAGACCTTGACCGCGACCACCGAAGTCAAGGTTCCGGACTCTTACTAGAACAGGATCACGAGATGAAACTCACCGTCGGCTATCTCGCCACCCCGAGTGGCGACGACGGCGTCGCGTTGGCCGCCGTGCTGGCGTCCGCTCTCGACGCGTCCATCGACATCGTCATCGTCATCCGCTCGGACGAGCCGGTCATGGAAGGCAGCGGCCCGTACCGAAAGGTGCTCGACGCCAAAGCCGAACAATGGTTGTCCGGCGCGCGAGCGCAGGTTCCCGAAGGCATCGAGGTGACGACACACGTCGCTCGGCACGGATCCTTCGCGCAGGGCCTGATGGAGTTCGCCGCCGAACACGACGCCGACATGATCGTCGTCGGCGGGGCCGGTGACGGACTGCTGAACCGCCACACCGTCGGATCCGTCGCCGGTCAACTCCTCCATGCCTCGCCGGTCCCGATTGCGCTCGCCCCGCGCGGATACCGGACCGGCGCGCCGCGCAGGCTCACCGGTCTGACTGCGGCAGTCCCGACCCGCACCGGCACCGCTGATCCATCGACCCTTGCCATCACGATTGCCAGTGCCGCACATCTTCCGCTGAGGTTGGTCTCACTCGTCTCACTGGAGGACGACGAAGCCGATGTCGATGGTCTCGAAACTCGGCGACGCCATGTCGCTGCAGCGCAAGCCAACCTGGAAAACGCTGCTCGCAAACTCCCCGACGTGGATGGTCTCGAGTCCGTCGTCGCGGACGGATCGAGTCTCGACGAGGCGGTCGCGTCACTGCAATGGAACGACGGCGACATCCTGTTCCTCGGCTCGAGCCGGCTCGCCGCACCGAAGCGCGTGTTCCTCGGATCCAGTGCGGCGAAGATTCTGCGATCGACCCCGGCTCCGGTGATCGTGGTTCCGCACGAGTAGGACCCCGCGCCCAAGCGGTCCGCGTCTTACGACGGTAGCGCTCCGCGTCTTGCGACCTAGGCGCTCCGCGCTAGTGGCACGGTTAAGCGCGCGCCGGTGCACTCAACCGTGCCACTGGAGGCGAAGCCTCGGGGCCACTGGAGGCGGAGCCTCCGGGCCCCTGGGAGCGTCACGAGTCGAAGCCGAGCCCGATCTTGTCCATACCCGCGAGCCACAGCCCACGCTTGCCACGGTTTCGATCGGCCTTGGCGAACTCGCTGCGCGTGATGTTGATGCCCAACGACTTGAACGGCTCGGGCGGGAACGGCAGCGGCTTCCCTCGCACCATGTTCAGCCGCGTGCGTTCGGTGTCCCGGCCGTCGAGCAGATCGAGCGCCGTGCGTGCCCCGAAGTGCGACGCCCCGACTCCGAGGCCGGTGAAGCCGAGGACACTCGCAACCTGTCCGCCCATGCCGACATCCCAGAACGCGCTGAAGCGTGAGCACGTGTCGATGGCGCCACCCCACGTGTGTGTCGCACGAATCCCCTCGAGCGTGGGGAACACCTGCAGTAGGTGCTCGGCGAGCAGCCCGAACGTCTCGGGGTGCTGGCGATGCCGCGAATCGGTGTCGCCCCCGAAACGGTAGATCGCGTCCCAGCCGCCGAACAGTATTCGATCGTCGGCCGTGAGACGGAAATAGTGAAAGCGATTTCCGCTGTCGGCCAATCCTTCTCGACCGGTCCAACCGATGCTGCTCAGCTGCTCCGCCGTCAGCGGTTCGGTCACGATGACGTAGTCCCACACCGGCACGATCCGCTGACGCAGCGACCAACGCAGCGGCTTCGTCGCAGCCGTCGCAAGCAGAACCTTCGCCGCCTCGATGGTTCCGTATCCGGTCTGCACCCGTACGCCGTCACCCGACGCGCGAAGCGACTCGACCCGACTGTTCTCGTGAATCGTCACGCCCAAAGATTCCGCTGCGTCGGCCAACCCCCACGCCAACTTCGCCGGATCGATCATCATCACATCGGGGTCGAACAACGCACCCCGCGCCATCGGGGAACTGACCCTCTGTGCGAGAGCATCCTGATCCAGATAGACCATCGATTGGCCGAGCCGCGCCGCTTCCTCGGCGAGTTCGCGCAAATCACTCGTCTGCCAGTCGAAGTTGGCGATATCGAGCTCACCGGTCCGTTCGATGTCGGCGTCGATGCCGTACTGTCGCGCGGACTTCTCGATGGCGTCGAGCGTCTGCGTCCCCATTCGGAGCAGCGCGGGCAACTCGTCGGAGTAGCGATCGAGGCCGTTGCCGAGGCCATGCGTCAAGCTGGCCGCGCAGAAGCCGCCGTTGCGTCCCGTCGCCCCTTCGGCAATGCGGTCACCTTCGAGTAGCACGATCGTACGGTCGGGATTGTCCTCCGCGGCGTGAATCGCGGCCCACAGACCGGTGAATCCGGCGCCGACCACGACGAGATCCGCCTTCGAATCGTATCGGTACCGCGGCCGAGGCGTCGGGCGCTCGCCGCGGTCGAGCCAGAACGACTCCGGCACCGCATCGACCACCATGTCGAATCCGCGGCGTGTCGGTCTTTCGGCCCACATCATCGACTGCCACCTCCGTGAGCGAAAATCGTTCGATGCCAAGGCTTTTGCGCGACCCCGGTGATATCGGTCATCACGTGCTTGATCGTCAGATACTCCTCGAACGAATAGCTGGACATGTCCTTGCCGAATCCCGACGCCCCTACGCCCCCGTGCGGCATCTCACTGATGATGGGGATGTGGTCGTTGATCCACACGCACCCGGCGTCGATCTCGCGTGACGCCCGTCCCGCCCGGTAGAGGTCCCGAGTCCATGCCGACGCGGCCAGCCCGAACGCGGTGTCATTGGCACGGCGGACCGCGTCGTCGTCTCCGAAGTGTTTCGAGACCGTCAGCACCGGACCGAAGATCTCGTCTCGGTACACCTCGTCCTGTTCCCCCACATCGGCGACAAGCGTCGGGACGTAGAAGGCTCCCGCCAGATCGGGCGTTCTACCCCCGCACACGACTCTGGCTTCTGTCCTGTTCACCATTGCCGCGACGCGATCTCGATGAGCGAACGAGACGAGCGACCCCATGTCCGTGGCGGGATCGGTCGGATCGCCGACGACCACGGTGCTCATCAGCTCCGCGACACCATCGACGAACGAGCTGTACAACGGTTCTGCGACAATGGCTCTCGTTGCCGCGGTGCAATCCTGGCCAGAGTTGATCAGCGCGCCTGCGACCGCTCCGTGCACGGCGGCATCGAGGTCGGCGTCGTCGAACACGACGAACGGGGCCTTGCCTCCGAGCTCCAACTGCACCCGCGTGCCGTTCGCTGCGGCCTGGGCCATCACGGTCCTACCGACCGGCGTCGAACCGGTGAAGGTCATGACATCGATTCCCGGATGCCCGGACAGCGCCGCACCTGCGTCGATCCCGTTGCCGGTGACGACGTTGAAGACGCCGTCGGGCACACCCGCCTCCGACGCGAGTCTCGCCAACCGCAGAGTGGTCAGCGGGGTCAATTCGCTCGGCTTGAGGACGACGCAACATCCGGCCGCGAGCGCCGGAATCGCCTTCCAGACGGCCATCTGCAGCGGATAGTTCCACGGCGTGATGGAACCGACGACACCGACTGCGTCCCGGCGGATCGACGACGTGTGCTCGCCCGAGTACTCGGCGGACGCTTTGCCGTCCACGTTGCGAGCGGCTCCGGCAAAGAACTCGATGTTGTCGATGCTTCCCGGCACATCGAATTCCGTCGCGAGTCGAATCGTCTTGCCGGTCTGTGCGACCTCTTCACGCGCGAACGTGTCGGCCTCGACGCTGACCAGACGGGCGAGTTCACGCAGAACGGATGCGCGATGCGACGGCATGGCCCGTGACCACTCCGGGAACGCCGAGCGCGCCGCGGCAACAGCAGAGTCGACGTCCTCTGCGGTGGCCAGGGCGAGCGTGGACAGAGTTTCTCCCGTCGCCGGGTTCACGATCGCATGGATATCACCCGCACCGCCGACGGGGCGGCCGTCGATCCAGCAGCCGGGGATCATCGATACGTTGTCCATGCCGGAAACCCTACCGACAGCACTACTGATTCTCTAGCTAGAATCGCAATTTTCGACTGATTCTGCCGAAAACTAACAATTTCAAGACGAATTCCATACCTTCGGGCTTGAACAATCGCTCTGAAGAGTCCAGTATCGACGTATGCCCGATCAGCCGCCGGTTCCACTCGACGACGTCTCCAAAGCCATCATCGAACAGTTACAGGAGGACGGCCGACGTTCCTACTCCGCCATCGGGAAGGCTGTCGGCCTGTCCGAAGCAGCTGTGCGGCAACGAGTTCAGAAGCTGACCGAGTCCGGTGTCATGCAGATCGTTGCTGTCACCGATCCGATACAGGTCGGCTTCAACCGGCAGGCGATGATCGGAATCAAGTGCACCGGTGACAGTTACGAGCTCGCCGACGAACTCGCTACACAGGACGCCGTCGACTACGTCGTTCTCACAGCAGGTTCGTTCGACATCGTCGTCGAGGTCGTCTGCGAGGACGACGAGCACCTGCTACAGATCCTCAACAAGCAGATCCGAACGTTACCTGGCGTCACCAGCACCGAAACGCTCGTATATCTCAAACTCGTCAAACAACAATACAATTGGGGTACCCGATGACCAAGACAACAGCCGAGCTCGACGCCTCTGCAGCCAAGCACCTCTGGGGCCACTTCTCGCGTCACGGGGCGGGCATCACCCCTCCGATCATCACTCGGGGTGAGGGATCGACCATCTTCGATTCCAACGGCAAGAGTTACATCGACGGCCTGTCCGGCTTGTTCGTCGTCCAGGTCGGTCACGGCCGTGAAGAACTCGCCGAGGCTGCAGCGAAGCAGGCCAAGGAACTTTCGTTCTTTCCGCTGTGGTCGTATGTCACGCCTCCTGCCATCGAGCTCGCCGAGCGACTTGCGGGGTACGCACCGGGCGATCTCAACCGTGTCTTCTTCACCACCGGCGGCGGAGAAGCCGTCGAGAGTGCGTGGAAGCTTGCGAAGCAGTACTTCAAGAAGGTCGGCAAACCCGGTAAGCACAAGGTGATCTCACGCTCGATCGCATACCACGGAACTCCTCAGGGTGCGCTCGCGATCACCGGCATTCCGGCGCTGAAGGAACCGTTCGAACCGCTGACGCCGGGCGCGTTCAGGGTGCCGAACACCAACATCTATCGCGCGCCGGCTCCTTTGGACACCGACCCGAAGGCCTTCGGCATCTGGGCCGCGGATCGCATAGCCGAGGCTATCGAATTCGAGGGCCCCGACACCGTCGCCGCAGTGTTCCTCGAGCCTGTCCAGAACGCAGGCGGATGCTTCCCGCCGCCGCCCGGCTATTTCGAGCGTGTCCGCGAGATCTGCGATCGCTACGACGTACTTCTGGTATCCGACGAGGTCATCTGCGCATTCGGTCGAATCGGCTCGATGTTCGCGTGCAACGATTTCGGATACGTCCCCGACATCATCACGTGTGCGAAGGGAATGACGTCCGGATACTCCCCGATCGGCGCGATGATCGCCTCCGACAGGCTGTTCGAACCGTTCGACGACGGTACGTCCAGCTTCGCGCACGGCTACACGTTCGGCGGGCACCCGGTGTCGGCCGCAGTCGCACTGGCGAACCTCGACATATTCGAACGCGAGGGCATCAACGCCCACGTCGCACAGACCGCACCGGCGTTTCGTGCAACGTTGGAGAAACTGCGCGATCTTCCCATCGTCGGCGATGTTCGAGGTGAGGGATTCTTCTACGGAATCGAGTTGGTCAAGGACAAGGCCACGAAGGAGACCTTCACCGACGCCGAGGCCGAACGCATCCTGCGCGGCTTCCTCTCGACCGCACTGTTCGACGCCGGTCTGTACTGCCGCGCGGACGACCGAGGCGACCCCGTCGTCCAACTCGCTCCTCCGCTGATCTGCGGCCAGAAGGAGTTCGACGACATGGAACAGATACTCCGCAGCGTGCTCACCGAAGCCGGGAACCTTCTCTAACCGCCGATCCTCCCGAGGACGATCGGCGATGCGTCCACCGCAGTGTCGCCGATCGTCCATGCGCCCGCAATCGCCTCGGCTGCATACTCGAACTTCTCTGGCGTGTCGGTGTACAGGGTTGCGAGCGGCGCACCGGCGGTGACGCGGTCGCCCGGTTTGGCGTGCAGCCGCACACCTGCCGCTGCTTGCACAGCCTCACCCTGGCGCTCACGTCCGGCGCCGAGCCTCCACGCAGCGACGCCGACACCCATCGCGTCGAGCGCGGTGACCACACCGTCGGACTCTGCGCTGATGAGACAGGATTCCTTCGCCACCGGTAGTGGCGCTGCGGGATCTCCGCCCTGCGCTGCGATCATCGCTCGCCACCGATCCATGGCGGTCCCGTCGGCAAGCTTGTCGGCAGGGTCGACACCCTCGATTCCGGCGGCCGTCAGCATTGTCCGTGCGAGCGCCAGCGTCAGTTCGACGATGTCCGCCGGCCCCCCGCCGGCGAGAACATCGAGCGACTCCTCGACCTCGAGAGCGTTGCCCGCCGTCAGCCCGAGGGGGCAATCCATAGCGGTGAGCACGGCCACCGTCCGAACCCCCGCGTCGGCCCCGAGTCCGACCATCGCTTCGGCGAGTGCTTGCGCGTCGTCGATGTTCTTCATGAATGCGCCTACTCCGACCTTGACGTCCAAGACGAGTGCGCCCGTTCCTTCGGCGATCTTCTTGCTCATGATCGAACTTGCGATGAGGGGAATCGATTCGACTGTGCCGGTGACGTCCCGCAGTGCGTAGAGCCGCTTGTCGGCGGGGGCGAGGTCGGCGCCTGCCGCGCACACCACCGCGCCGACCGCAGGGTCGGCCAGTATCGCGTGGATCTCCGCACTCGACAGATCCGCCCGCCACCCCGGAATCGACTCGAGCTTGTCCAGGGTGCCGCCGGTATGTCCGAGCCCCCGGCCGGACAGCTGTGGAACTGCGGCGCCGCATGCAGCGACGAGCGGAGCAAGCGGGAGCGTGATCTTGTCTCCCACACCGCCGGTCGAATGCTTGTCGACGGTCGGCCTCGGCAGCGACGTGAAGTCCATCCGACTTCCGGACGCGATCATCGCGGCGGTCCATCGGCTGAGTTCGGCTCTGCTCATTCCACGCCAGAAGACGGCCATCGCGAGCGCCGACATCTGTTCGTCTGCGACGATTCCCTTGGTAAAGGCATCGATCACCCAGTCGATCTGCGTCGGGGTGAGTTCGTGGCCGTCCCGCTTGGCGGCGATGATCGAAACTGCGTCAGACATGGTTGCCACTGTGTCAGACGAGGTCCTGCTTGCCCGATGCGAGATCGTCGGGACCGAATGCGGAAGGCAGCAACTGACCCAGAGGCGTGGGGCCTTCGACGGTGTCCACGAGCAGATCCGCCCCGCCGAACTCGAACAGCAACTGTCTGCACCGCCCACACGGCATCAGAATCGCCCCTCGACTGTCACAGCACGAGAACGCAACCAGACGTCCGCCTCCGGTCGAATGGAGACTGGACACCAGTCCGCACTCGGCACAGAGCCCCAACCCATATGAGACATTTTCCACATTGCATCCGGTCACAATTCGGTCGTCGTCCACTAGTGCGGCCGCACCCACCGGATAGTCGGAGTAGGGCGCATAGGCTTGCCTCATTGCCTCATGGGCTTTGTGTCGCAACGATTTCCAGTCGATTTCGGCCATGCGTCACATACAATCACGTGCACAGCCCGGCCGCAGCGCAGTTCACTGAACCGATCACGAAAAGATGGAAAGGCAAACCTAACAAGAAAAACCTGGTCAGTACGAATCTCGAGTCGAATTAGTTCCGCGTTTCCAATGGGTTTAGAGTTCAAAGACGGCGGCTCTTCGATAACCGTTCGGAGCCGGAGTAAGACAAATCGAGCCAGGTCCGTTGCCCGGCCACCAGGCTCGACGCGTCCACCAATGACGTTGGAGGCTTTGCACTCGATGAGTAGCACCACGGAAGTCGCTCCGGCGAAGGAGCGCAAGCGGTCTCTGTACCGCGGGGATCCGGGCATGTGGTCCTGGGTTCTGCATCGCATCACGGGCGTGTTGACGTTCTTCTTCTTGTTCGTCCACGTCTTGGACACCGCCATGGTGCGTGTCAATCCCGAGACCTACGACGCGATCATCGACACCTACAAGACGCCGCTCGTCGGCCTCATGGAGATCGGTCTCGTCGCAGCAGTGCTCTACCACGCACTCAACGGCGTCCGCGTGATGCTGGTCGACTTCTGGTCACAGGGACCGAAGTACCAGAAGCTGATGCTGTGGATCATCGCCGCGATCTGGATCGTGGTCATGATTCCCGGAGCGGGCCGAATCTTCTACAACATGTTCACAGCGAGCGGGCACTGATGGCAACGACACACGGACCCGAGGCCAAGTCCCTCGGCAAGACATACGACCGTCCGGCAAGTCTGGACAACCCACGTTCGCCGAGGCGGAAGTCGCGGGGCAACTTCGAGATGTACGCATGGCTGTTCATGCGTTTCTCGGGTCTCGCGCTCGTCGTGCTCGTCCTGGGCCACATGTTCATCATGTTGATGCTCGACGAGGGCGTACACAGGATCAACTTCGCGTTCGTCGCCGGACGCTGGTCAAGCCCGTTCTGGCAGTTCTGGGACCTGACCATGCTGTGGCTCGCTCAACTGCATGGCGGCAACGGACTACGGACGATCATCGCGGACTACTCCCGCAAGGACTCGACGCGATTCTGGCTGACGACGCTGCTCGTCCTGTCGATGGTTCTCATCATGGGATTGGGCACCTACGTCATCTTCACCTTCGATCCGAACATCTCGGCGAGCTAAGGGAACTGAAGCATTCATGCAGGAACATCGTTATGACGTGCTCATCGTCGGCGCCGGCGGCGCCGGTATGCGAGCAGCCATCGAAGCCGGTCCGCAGGCCCGCACGGCGGTACTGACCAAGCTCTACCCGACTCGCTCGCACACCGGAGCAGCGCAGGGCGGCATGTGCGCCGCCCTGGCCAACGTCGAGGAAGACAACTGGGAATGGCACACCTTCGACACCGTCAAGGGCGGCGACTACCTCGCCGATCAGGACGCGGTCGAGATCATGGCCAAGGAAGCGATCGACGCCGTTCTCGATCTCGAGAAGATGGGTCTTCCGTTCAACCGGACACCCGAGGGCAAGATCGACCAGCGGCGCTTCGGTGGCCACACGCGTGATCACGGCAAGGCGCCCGTTCGCCGTGCGTGTTACGCGGCCGACCGTACCGGCCACATGATTCTCCAGACGCTCTACCAGAACTGCGTCAAGCACGACGTCGAGTTCTACAACGAGTTCTACGCACTCGATCTGTGCCTGACCGAGACCGACAACGGTCCTGTTGCGACCGGCATCATCGCCTACGAGCTCTCGACCGGCGAACTGCACATCTTCCACGCGAAGTCGATCGTGTTCGCCACCGGCGGTTCGGGTCGCATGTACAAGACCACATCCAATGCGCACACCCTGACCGGTGACGGCATGGGCATCGTCTTCCGCAAGGGTCTTCCCCTCGAAGACATGGAGTTTCACCAGTTCCACCCGACAGGTCTCGCCGGCCTCGGCATCTTGATCTCGGAGGCGGTTCGAGGCGAGGGTGGAATCCTCCGCAACGAGTCGGGCGAACGCTTCATGGAGCGCTACGCCCCCACCATCAAGGACCTGGCACCGCGCGACATCGTCGCGCGATCGATGGTGCTCGAGGTTCTCGAGGGCCGCGGCGGCGGACCGAACAAGGACTACGTCTACATCGACGTCACGCACATTCCCGAGGAAGTTCTCGACGAGAAGCTCCCCGACATCATGGAGTTCTCACGGACCTATCTCGGCGTGGACCCCGTCAAGGAGCCCGTCCCGGTCTACCCGACGTGCCACTACGTCATGGGCGGCATCCCCACCAAGATCAACGGTGAGGTTCTACGCACCAACGACGACCACGTTCCCGGGCTCTACGCAGCGGGCGAGTGCGCGTGCGTGTCCGTACACGGAGCCAACCGTCTCGGTACCAACTCGCTGCTCGACATCAACGTCTTCGGCCGTCGCGCCGGAATCGCGGCTGCGAAGTACGCCAACTCGGTCGACTTCACCCCGTTGCCCGACGAGCCCGCGAAGATGGTCCAGGATTGGCTCGAGCTCGTACTGTCGGACCACGGCCACGAGCGCGTCGCCGACATCCGCAGCGAACTCCAGCAGTCGATGGACAACAACGCGTCGGTGTTCCGCACCGAGGAGCGCCTCGAAACCGCCCTCGAGGACGTTCGCGCCCTCAAGGAGCGGTACAACCACATCACCGTGCAGGACAAGGGAGCTCGCTACAACAGCGATCTACTCGAAGCCGTCGAACTGGGCTTCCTGCTCGAGATGGCGGAGGTCACCGTCGTCGGTGCGCTCAACCGCAAGGAATCGCGCGGCGGACACGCTCGCGAGGACTACCCGGACCGCAACGACGCCGAGTACATGAAGCACACCATGGCCTACAAAGAGGGCGTTGGCCTGCTCACCGACATCCGTCTGGAATACAAGCCGGTAGTCCAGACCCGCTACGAGCCGATGGAGCGGAAGTACTGATATGAGCGCCCCAACTCTCGACAAAGCCGACCACTCGTCCGATCTGCCCGTGCCCAACGGTTCGGTCATGGTGACCCTCAAGATCGCTCGCTTCAACCCGGAGAGCGGTGACGGACAGCGCTGGGACAGCTTTCAGGTTCCGACACTGCCGACCGACCGCCTGCTGAACCTGCTGCACTACGTCAAGGGCTACCTCGACGGAACATTGACGTTTCGCCGCTCGTGCGCGCACGGCGTTTGCGGAAGCGATGCAATGCGCATCAACGGTGTCAACCGTCTCGCCTGCAAGGTGCTGATGCGCGACATGCTGCCGAAGGATTCCTCGAAGACGCTGACCATCACGATCGAACCCATCAGGGGCTTGCCGGTCGAGAAGGATCTCATCGTCGACATGGAACCGTTCTTCGACGCATTCCGTGCGGTCAAGCCGTTCCTTATGACGACCGGTAACGAGCCGACCCGCGAGCGGATCCAGTCCGCTGCCGATCGCGCTCGCTTCGACGACACGACCAAGTGCATCCTGTGCGCATGCTGCACGACGTCGTGCCCCGTCTACTGGAGCGACGGCAGTTACTTCGGTCCGGCTGCCATCGTCAATGCACACCGGTTCATCTTCGACAGCCGCGACGAAGGTGCCGCCGAGCGCCTCGACATACTCAACGATGTAGAGGGTGTGTGGCGCTGCCGCACGACGTTCAACTGCACCGACGCGTGCCCCCGTGGCATCCAGGTGACCAAGGCGATTCAGGAGGTCAAGCGCGCGCTGCTGTTCGCTCGCTAGACTCGTCCGCACGAATGGGCCACTGCAACCGCAGTGGCCCATTCTTGTGTGTCGGTGTCGGTGTCGGTGTCGTGCACGGCCGCGGCCCCGACGCCGGCGCGGGTAACGTCAGCTCACGCCCAACCGGACGTCCGGGGCTCCGAGCCGCGCTGCATCGGCCGTGTCGTCGTCGAGCTCCTGCTGCGAATCGCGTTCGGCCTGCACTCGTAGCCGATAGTGCTCGATTTCCTCGGACACGTGCTGATCGTCCCAACCCAGGACCGGTGCCACGAGGCGCGCGACTTCGACCGCTGCCGCATCGCCGCGGTCCGGGACCTCGATCGAAATACGAGTACGACGAGTGAGAATGTCGTCGAGATGCTGTGCGCCCTCGTGGCTTGCCGCGTACACCACCTCGGCGCGCAGGTACTCCGGAGCACTGTCGAGCGGTAGACCGAGCTCCGAGTCCGCGTCGATCATCTCCAGCAGTTCGGTGGTCAGCGTGCCGTACCGACCCAGCAGATGCTCGATGCGTGAGACTCGCATGCCGGTACGTTCGGCCGTCAGAGAGCGAGAATTGTAGGCACCGAGATATCCGTCGGCTCCGACGAGTGGAATGTTCTCGGTGACGCACTTGGGCACGTTCCGCTCGAGGCCGTGTACCGCAGCGTCGACTGCGTCCTTGGCCATCACGCGGTAGGTGGTGTACTTACCGCCGGCGATGACAGTCAGGCCACGTACTGGGCTCGAGACGGCATGTTCGCGGGAAAGCGTACTGGTGGAGTCGGATTCACCGAACAGCAGCGGCCTCAGTCCCGCGTATACACCGACGACATCGTCGCGATCGAGTGGATCGGCCAACAGCTTGTTGACGTGCCCGAGAATGTAGTCGATGTCGCTACGGCTCGCAGCCGGGTGCGCCAGGTCGAGCGTCCAGTCCGTATCGGTGGTGCCGATGATCCAGTGACTACCCCAGGGAATGACGAACAGCAGGGACTTCTCGGTCCGGGTGATGATGCCGGTGGCACTGTTGATTCGATTGCGCGGCACCACCAGATGCACGCCCTTCGATGCACGCACCTGGAATTGTCCTCGGCCACCGACCATTTGCTGAACCTCGTCGGTCCACACCCCGGCGGCATTGATCACCTGCTTCGCCCTCACTTCGAAGGTGCGACCAGTTTCGAGATCGCACGCGAGAACGCCGACCACCTTGTCGTCCTCCCGTAAGAAGCCGGTGACGCGAGCGCTGTTGGCGCACAATGCACCGTAGGCAGCGGCTGTGCGCGCGAGCATCATGGTGTGACGGGCGTCGTCGACCTGCCCCTCGTAGAACTTCACTGCTCCACGGATGGCGGAGCGCTTGCCCGACGGAAACGATTCGAGGGTCTTCTTCTTGCCTAGTAGTACTTTGTTAGGTTGGGAATCTGTGGTGGCAGTGCGGGCAGGTTCCG